>JBQGEO010000414.1:0-5578 GCA_052039655.1 Pararcticibacter sp. | reverse complement strand
GTCCCGCGGAATCAACTATCCGGATCAGGGCGGAAAACTTACAGGATTGAAAAATGTGAAGGGAGGCCGCAGAATGTTCGGCACAACAATTCTTAAGGTCCCGGCCAGGAAAAACTAATTAATTAACATAAACTAAATTTTTATGAACATGAAAGTCTACTTTCAAAGGTTACATCCTACCCTCTATTTGTTTATTATAATGTGCATTGCGACGGCTGCTGTTGCCCAAACTCCGATTAAGATCACGGGAAGAATAACGTCACAGGACGGCAATCCGGCACCTGGGGTAAGTGTATTAGTTAAAGGGACTACAAAAGGTGTTAGTTCTGATGTAAAGGGTAACTATACTATTACCGCGCCAGACAACAGCATTTTAGTATTCACCCAGGTTGGCTCTGTCAGACAGGAAATACCGGTCAATAAACGGAACGCCATTCATGTAGTTATGAAAGACGACGTTTCTCAATTAAACGAAGTCGTAGTAGTTGGATACGGAACTCAAAAAAAGGTTAACCTTACCGGTGCTGTGACACAGGTAAGCGGTGAAGAACTGGCGAACAGGCCGGTACCAAATGTGACCGCTGCTTTACAAGGTGTCGCCCCCGGTGTCGCGATTTCGCGTCAGACCGGGAGACCGGGAGATGAGGGTTACGGTATCCGTATTCGCGGGTTTTCCTCTGCAAACGGCTCCAATGCGCTGGTATTAGTCGACGGGATGGAAATGGATATGAACCTGATAAATCCTGACGATGTCGAATCTATTTCTGTACTTAAAGACGCTTCAACTGCAGCTATATATGGAGCGCGGGCCGCAGGTGGTGTTGTCTTGATTACGACAAAAAAAGGTGCGGAAGGCAAGACGAGGATCAACTTTACCAATTATTATGGTCTCAATATCACCGCCAGGCAACCAGAGCGGCTGAATTCATGGGATGAACAAACGCTGATCGACGAGTCGCGCTTTAATGCTACAGGCGCCCGCGAATACACTCCTGAACAAATTGAATGGCTCAAAAATGCCAATTTCGACGTGAGGGAGAATCCTACTCAGGATCGCTGGGAATACTTTGGCAATAACAACTGGCTGAAAGAAGGTATGGATAAGGTTAATTCCATGCAAAACTCCACCTTATCTGTAAGCGGAGGATCTCAGAAGCTCAATTACCTGGCTTCAGGAAGTTACTATACGCGAAATGGGGTATTACGTTACGGACCGGACGATAACTCCAGAACGAATTTCAAACTGAATGTAAACGCCGAACTGAATAAGTATATCAGTGTCGGTTTCGTGGGAGGATATATCGGATCATCCGTTAATCTGAATTCAAATGGCACGGACAATATTATTGACCGGTTATACCGGAGCCGTACGCGGCAATTACTATACGTACCTGCCGAAGACATAACGGGCCAGCCTTATAACGGAGACCTTCAGATCAATCCGGTTGATATTGAAAAGAACGGTGGGAAGGAAACGAGGGATTATGATACCTTTCAGGGGAAATTAAATTTCACCCTGAAAAACCTGGTAAAAGGTCTGACGGTTGACCTCACCGGCTGGCGAAACCAAAGCTATTACAATCAGGAATCCGACAAAAGAAGCTTGTTCTGGTATGGTCGTACTATCAATACAGTCAGATTCCAGTTTAATGTTCCCAATGAGCTGGACATGACTAAAAACAAAGGTTTTCAAAATAACATACAGGGTACCTTTACCTATAATCTTCAACTAAATAAGCATAACTTCAAACTGCTGGGAGGGACATCTTTTGAGGAATACCGGAAGGATGAATTCTGGGCAGTAGGCAAGGGAATGATCACGAACGACTTTTACAGCTTCAACTTTTCTGATCCCCTCCAGAAAACAGTTAATGACAATGTTGAAACCTGGGCATTCTCTTCCTATTTCGGAAGATTCAATTATAACTTTAATGAAAGGTACCTTTTTGAAGCTTCGTTTCGTTATGATGGCAGTTCAAGGCTTGCTCCGCAGAACAGATGGAAGCTATTCCCTTCTTTCTCGGCCGGATGGCGGGTCAATGAAGAAAAGTTTTTCAAAGAAACGTTTCCGTTTATCTCTAACCTGAAACTCAGGGTATCATGGGGTCAGCTCGGGAATGGGACCGGAACTGGCTTATATGATTACCTGGGGCTGATTAGCAGCGGCCTGGTTCTTAATGGAAATAGCCCTGGAAGTTATCCTAATCTTGTCTTTAACGATCAGCGTACCCAATATCTGCTCCAGGAAGAACTGCCCTCAGTAGATAAAACATGGGAGATTGTAGAAAATTCTGATTTAGGTCTTGATCTGGGATTGCTTCAGGAAAGATTGACCGTAACGGCTGACCTATTTGTTAAACGCAATAAAAATATGCTCGCCCGCTTAAATGTTCCCAATATAATAGGTGTAGGGACATCGAAGACTAACGTAGGAGAGCTTAAAAGCTGGGGATGGGAACTTGAGACTAAGTGGAGAGATCGTATCGGGAAGTTCAGTTATAACATTGGGTTTAACATCACGGATGCTCAGAATAAACTAATCAGATACAATGGCACCAACTCTATAGGAAGCGGTGGCCAGGTTGATCTGCTTGAAGGTTACCCGCTGAATAGTATATGGGGATACAGAACTGAAGGATATTTTCAGTCCCAGGCAGAAGCCGACGAGTACAGAACTAAAGTAAAATATCCCTTTTTTGCCAGCTACACCGCCGGTGATGTGAAATACCTGGACCTGGATGGGAATGGAACTATTGATGCCGGAGATGGCACACCTCAAAGCCCCGGAGATCTGGTATATTTAGGTTCCAACAACCCCAGATACCAGTTCGGTGCTGATTTCGGCTTTAACTGGAAAAGAATTGATTTTTCGGCAATGTTTCAGGGCGCCTCAGAACGTCGTTTTTTAATAGACAGAAGCACTGTAGCTCCGTTTTATGAAACATCAAACATGCCATGGACTATACACATGGACCGGTGGACTCCGGAAAACCCCAATGCCCTTTTTCCCCGGATGTATCAAACAAGCGATCATAATTACCGTCCGTCCGATAAATGGGCTCAAAACGGCAATTACATACGCTTAAAAAATATCCAGCTCGGATACACAATCCCTGTAAAGAAGAAATATATACAAACCTTGCGGGTTTACTTTTCAGGACAGGATCTGTGGGAATCGACAAAGGTGTTAAAAGTGTTCGATCCGGAGGTAGGAACTGATGCTTCATCGGGCAACCTCGTCAGGGCAAATACATATCCCTTTTACAGGACTATCTCATTCGGGATGAACGTTGGTTTATAATTTCAATTATGATTTATGAAAAAGATAAATATCATTATAGCTGCTTTGCTTTTGCTCTCTCTGGTCTGCAGTAGTTGCGACCTTGATCGTTTTCCTGAAACAAAGTTTTCTGAAGTGGACTTCTGGAATACCGAGTCTGACCTGATGAACGCCGCTAACAGGCTGTATGTTATTCTGGGTCAGATGAGTCCCTACACACCTGATAACAGAGCAGACGACAATACCGGTCAGAATGTAAATGGAGTCAGCAGTGGGAACCGAACCATTCCCAATACAAGTGATGACTGGAGCAGGCCGTATGACATGATTTTCACGGCTAACAACATTCTTGAAAAGGGTGTCAAAGCACAAGTCTCTGATGCAGTTAAGAACCGCTATTTCGGGGAAGCCCGCTTTTTCAGGGCTTATGCATATTTCAGCTTACTGCAGAAATTCGGAGGAGTTCCTCTGGTTTTAAAAGTTCTTAGCGTCAATTCCCCGGATCTGAAAATGCCTCGCTCCGACAGGCAAACGATTGTTCAAACCATTTATGATGATCTCGATTTCGCCGTGACCTGGGTTCCCACCCGGGCAGCACTTCCAAGCACTCAATATGGCCGGATCACAAGAAGCACCGCCCTCGCTTTAAAAGCACGTGTAGCTTTATATGAAGGAACAAGAGCTAAATTTCATAACGGCGGTGACTGGCAAACACATCTCAATATTGCGGTTCAGGCAGCTTCGGCTGTGATGGGCCAGGGACACACTCTATTTCCTAATTATTCAGGCCTGTTTATTCAGGCAGGAGAAGGCCCTGCAAATACCGAGAATATCCTCGTTAAGATTTATGGAGTTAATAATACCAATGTGATATTAGGTCATAATTATTCCCGCGACCTGGAAAACGGGCGGGCCGCCGCTACCCGCAATCTGCTCCGCGAATATTTATATACCGATGGCTTACCCGCATTTAATACAGATAATACTCCCAGTGCAAAGCGATCAGCCTTCTTTGTAAATGAACGCGATGAAGCCTCCTATAATACCATCTTTGAAAACCGGGATCCGAGAATGGCAGCAACTGTTTTCATGAACGGAGAAACGGCTTATAAAGGAGTATGGACGCCGACTACTTCCCTCGGTTCGAGAACGGCTTATGCGACGAAAAAAGGATTTAATATTCCCGACTGGACGACCACCAATGCGGGGACGGCTGACCGGATACTTATCCGTTATGCGGAAGTACTACTGATATATGCAGAGGCTAAATATGAGCTGGATGGAGCAATAAGTGATGCGGATTTAAATTTAACCATTAACGCATTACGCGCCCGTGCTGGTTTTGGCGCCAGACTTACCAACATGTTCGTTACAGCCAATAATTTAAGTATGCGTGAAGAGATCCGGAGAGAACGAACGGTAGAACTGGCTTTAGAAGGATTTCGTTATGACGACCTTATCCGCTGGAAAACCGCAGAAAGGGTCTTACCTCAAACACTTCTCGGAGCTAAGTTCAATGCCACCGACTGGGTAGGCACCAATCCTTCTTCATTGAACCTGAATGCTGATGGAGTTCTAATAGTTGAAGATGCAGGCAAAAGATCTTTTACGGAGAACCGCGACTATCTATATCCGATTCCTTTCAACGAGATAACACTGAGTGACGGTAACGTAGTACAAAATCCAAACTGGAAATAATCATATAGATCAAAGTGATGAAAACAACAATCATATTATCTGCAATTATGTTCTTCCTTTGTGTCATTACAGCTTGTGAAGACAAAGACTATCCTGCAGGACTTCCTGAATACGACAACCACTATTATATTGCCTATGTCCCCTATAACAATTCAAAAGTCACAGTAAACAGAAACCAGGCCGGCTTAGTTAAGTTTCCTGTTCAGTTTCATTCTGCTTTTGTCAGGGATTATGACGCGGTGGGCATGTTTACTTTGAATACCAACGGAATTGCTAATCCCGCTTTACCCGGACAGGACTTTAATATTGTCGACAAAAACGGTAATACTATTCAGCCGGTTGATGGCAAATATTCTATGACATTTCCTCAGGCTAAGAAAGTGAGAGATACGATTTATGTGAAATTATTAAATAATACTCTGCCCGGAACACGAACAATTGAAATCAATTTAATGGAAAATGTAACACCGGACTACTCGGTAGACACAATGTCTACAGCTTTTAAACGACCATTGGAGATCCGTTAAAACCATACGAATTCATCTGTTCGCAGGCTCTCTTACCCGGAAATGAAAAGCCTGTGAACATTTTGAAAAATAG
>JBQGEO010000413.1:0-1523 GCA_052039655.1 Pararcticibacter sp. | reverse complement strand
TCCACGCTTTCAAAGAATGCCTGAAATACACTGCCGGGATCTTCCATCTCATCTCTGGACAAAGTAGTCGTATGATCGTAGCACGTTGCATACAATTTATATCGCTCCAGCTGTTTCTGTTCCGCGGCGGTCAGGTTGCTTTCCCTGCCCTCTGCACATATAGCATGGAGCAAGTCAATCAAACTGGCGGGCATCCTGTAGTCGCTAATGAGATTATCGGTTTCTATATCCTGATCCTGGCCAGGAATTGCAAGAGGTGTCAGCCCGTACCTGCACCATGCATATAAATTTAGCTTGCTCTTCCATAGCATCTTGTCGCGGAAGAGATTATGCATTGTCTGGTAATTGCCAAAATTGGCCGGAACAGGAGTCCTTTCATCCCCTGCCTGGAAGGCCTCTTTGCATAGCCGGCCGAAGACCGGTTCATTTATGATCCCTTTAATTTTATAATCGGGTCTGATCCTCTGAAGTACCCAGGCAGCATCCAGTATCCTGACAAGTTCTGTATAAATATCGTAAAGCACCAGAGGTTCCGTTTGTTCCATCCACTGATATTGCTTATAAAGATTGGTAATCAGGATCCACAAGCCATTTTTTATCCTCGAATATTCTTCGCGGTCAGCCAAAGGTTTCAGGACCAGGAAAGGGTTCAGAATTTCTTCTTCAGTGAGTGAGGTTGGGTGATCTTTAAAACAGCAAAATAATTTGTAATTCATTTCGACATTGGTTTGTTTAATTTTCCTTTCTTAACTTGGCCGGATTAGAGTGAAAGATTATCGATAATTGAAGGATGATATTTTATGATAGTAAAATTATTATCCTAAATTATTATCTCAAAATATTTTTTTGGGTTTTTGTAGATATTTTTTAAAAATGACTGATAGTCAGAAAGAAAAAATTGGGGAACGCCTAAAGCTTGCACGATTGTCTAAGAATGCTACCGTAGTGGAATTTTATAGTCCTTTAACAGCTTATCCCAATAACCTGTCGTCTGTGGAGAATGGGTCGAGAAACCTCGGAAGCAGACTAGCGCACCAGATTATAAGTTTTCACAACCTTAATCCCGACTGGTTATTTAAAGGTGAAAAGCCTATGTACCTTGATCAGCAAGAGGAGCCCGGGGAACAAAATGGTGTACCTTATTATAATGTAGAGCTATCCCGGATCAAAGAGACTGATTTATCCATCCTGGAAGAGGAACCGGAATTTTATGTTGACTTCAGGCCATTTAACGACTGTACCGCCTATCTGCCTGTATATGGCGACAGCATGTACCCAAGGTATGCCAGCGGGGAAATTATAGCGTTAAAAGAAATAGCGAATCATGATGTTATCCTTTGGGGAGAAGCTTATTTGATTATTACAGATTCCTCTTCTAATGATCTCCGTACCGTAAAACTTCTTTTTGAGCATGAGGATCCATCGAAAATCATCCTGCGTGCTTCCAACCCCAACTTCCGGGGAGATACAGTGATCGGCAAAAGGTCTATATCCTCCCTGTATATAGTAAAGGGCAAAATCAC
>JBQGEO010000412.1:0-16856 GCA_052039655.1 Pararcticibacter sp. | reverse complement strand
GAAAGAATGAAGAGGTTCTTTTCGAAAGTGATGAGAAGGAAGGATACATGCATGGTTTTACACGTAATTACGTGAAGGTGAGGGTGAAATATGATCCTGTGCTTGTGAACGAATCAAGGGTTGTAAAGCTGACAGCGATTTCAGAAGACGGCGATGTAGACGTTGAGGAAGCGGTACCAGAAGTTTTTTCACATTAAACTATTTTTAATTTTCAAGCTGTATATTTAGCACATGTTTCCAACTCTTTCTTATCTAATAGAATATTTTACAGGTATCAATATCCCGTTGCCCATACAAACGTTCGGCTTTTTTGTAGCTCTGGCTTTTGTGGCAGGATATTGGGCTTTTACCTCTGAGCTCAAGCGTAAAGAATCGGAAGGCGTGGTACATCCTTTTAAGAGAAAGGTAACGATTGGCCTGCCTGCATCTGCATCGGAGCTTGCGTTTAACGGAATATTCGGTTTTCTTATAGGGTATAAATTGCTTGAAGGATTTCTTCATTATTCTGAATTCGTCAATAATCCGCAGGTTTTTATATTATCTTCAAGGGGTAACTTTTTCGGGGGGCTTGTACTTGGAGGTCTGTTTGCATGGTGGGCATACTCGGAAAAAAAGAAACAGCAACTGCCAAATCCTAAAGTTATAGAAGAAACAGTACACCCGTATCAGCTGATGAGTTCATTGATCGTTTGGGCGGCAGTTTGGGGTTTTCTTGGAGCAAAAGTATTTCATAACCTGGAATATATTGACGATTTTCTGAAAGATCCTATAGACGGCCTTCTTTCATTTAGTGGCTTGACTTTTTATGGAGGGCTGATCTGCGGAGGTGCAGCTGTTTTATATATCGCTAACAAAAACGGCATCAAGCCGGTGCATATGCTTGATGTAGGGGGGCCGGGAATGATGCTGGCTTATGCGGTAGGAAGGATGGGCTGCCAGATGTCCGGAGACGGAGACTGGGGAATTCCTAATCCCAACCCGAAACCTGACTGGCTTGGCTGGGCTCCTGACTGGATGTGGTCGTTTAAATTTCCGCATAATGTTATTCATGAAGGTATTCCTATCCCGGGATGTACCGGCAGATATTGTAATGAGCTTCCGGTTGGAGTATACCCGACGGCTTTTTACGAGATTGTGATGTGCCTGGTATTGTTTGTCGTTTTATGGGCTTTAAGGAAGAAGTTGAAACCAGCCGGGCTTCTATTTTCAGTCTATCTTATTTTTGCGGGAGTAGAGCGTTTCTGTATCGAGCTTATACGTGTCAATTCACATTATCATGTGGGAGGCCTGAGTTTTACCCAGGCTGAAATGATTTCTACCTTTATGATAATCGGCGGGCTCATTGGCATATTCCTTTCAACTAAATCTTCCCGGAGGGCTGCAGGAAAGTAATGATCGATTTAAAGCAGTTAATCTATGATGTCGCGGATCTGGCCAAAGAAACCGGGGCTTTTATACGTAAAGAGGGTGAAGCTTTTGATTCTGCCAGAATTGAATATAAAGGGCTGAATAACCTGGTGTCTTATGTAGATAAGACGGCTGAAGAACGTATTGTTGCGGGATTATCAAAATTGTTACCGGAGGCGGGATTTATTACAGAAGAGGAGACGATAAATAAAACGGGAGAGGTATTTAACTGGATTGTAGATCCGCTGGATGGTACCACTAACTTTATTCACGGTCTGCCGACTTACTCTGTCAGTATTGCATTGGAACAGGAAGGCGAACTTGTAGCCGGGGTGGTATATGAAGTTAACCGGGACGAATGTTTTTATGCATGGAAAGAGGGCGGGGCATATTTAAACGGACGGCCGATAAAAGTTTCGTCTAATAAGGAATTTTCTCAGTCATTGATTGCAACCGGCTTTCCTTATTATGACTTTACTTTACTGGAGAAGTATATCAATGTATTCAGAGAGCTGACGAAGGTGTGTCATGGAGTGAGAAGAGTTGGCTCGGCAGCTGTTGATTTGGCCTATGTTGCCTGCGGACGATATGATGCCTATTTTGAATATAATTTGAATTCTTATGATATAGCGGCCGGTATAGTGCTGGTAAGAGAGGCCGGCGGGGCTGCAACGAATTTTTCGGGCGGACCGGAGACGTTTAATACACGGGAAATACTTGCCGGAAACGGACTTTTGAATGTAAAGCTTCAGGAAGTGATCTCACAGTACTTCGTTTAACTGTAATCCTTATAAAAAAGAAAAGCTGCACTTTTCGGATGCAGCTTTTCTTTTTTATAAGGATTACAGTCCTTTTTATACGGTTTGCAAGTTTACATGGCTTCAGATACCACTTCAGTAACTTCCGGCACCATCCTTTTAAGAAGATTTTCAATTCCTGCCTTCAATGTATATGTAGAAGAAGGACAGCCGCTGCAGGAACCTCTGAGCTCGACCGTTACCACCCCCTCGTCAAAAGATTTAAAGTGGATCGCTCCGCCGTCCTGTTCTACGGCAGGACGTACATAATCGTGAAGGATCTGCTGGATCTTAACTTCAGCTTCTGTTCCTTCAAATGCAGGTGTTTCTTCCTGTACCATTTCTCTGACAGGTAGCTCCGCTTCTACAGCTCCCTTTACGAACTCTTTCAGAATGGCCTCTATATCTCCCCATTGGGCATCATCTGTCTTTGTTACAGTAACGAAATTACTTGCAAAAAAAACTCCGTTTACAAAGTTGAACTTGAAGAGTTCTTTCGCAAAGGGAGAGGCTTCAGCACTTTCTTTATTTGGATAATCGACACTTCCGTTCAGCAGGAGCTTGTTCACCAGGAATTTCATACTGGCAGGGTTGGGCGTCGATTCTGTATATACATTAATGTTAAAAGCCATAAATCAAATATTTATACAAAATTATCTAAAAGGTACTCAAAAAAAGGCATGAAGCTGAGAATTGACATTTTAGTGATGAGAGATACTCACCGGTTATGCGTATGTCTCTTCTGCTTCGAAATCCTGAATGCTGATTCTCGCCTTTTATATCCCGGTATAATTATGCGGACTGATTTTCCTTATCTCTTCTTTTACTGAATCAGATATGCTGAGCGTATCGACGAAAGAAGAAATCGTTTCAGCACTTACCTGCTGATTGGTGCGGGTAAGTTCTTTTAACGCTTCGTATGGATTCGGATAGCCTTCTCTTCTCAGTATGGTCTGAATGGCTTCTGCCACTACGGCCCAGTTATTTTCGAGATCCTGACGAATGGCAGCTTCGTTCAGAAGGAGTTTGTTGAGGCCTCTGAGAGTAGATTTGATTGATATAAGAGAGTGGGCGACTGGTACCCCTATGTTTCTGAGGACAGTTGAGTCTGTAAGATCGCGTTGAAGCCGCGATACAGGCAGCTTTGCCGCCAGGTGTTCGTAAAGCGCATTGGCTATTCCAATTTTCACTTCTGAGTTTTCAAATTCAATGGGGTTTACTTTGTGCGGCATTGCTGAGGATCCAATTTCGCCTGCCTTAATTCTCTGTCTGAAATAATTCATCGAAATATAGGTCCACATATCCCTGTTCAGGTCCATTATGATATTATTAATGCGCTTAAGAGCATCGCAATGGGCTGCAAAGTTATCGTAGTGCTCTATTTGAGTGGTGTACTGAGAGCGCTGAAGGCCTAGTTGATTGTTTACAAAATTATTGGCAAACTCTTTCCAGTTAACGGAAGGGTAAGCGATACAATGCGCATTGAAATTGCCTGTCGCTCCTCCGAACTTTGCAGAGAACGGAATGGTCTTGAGCTGGTTTGTCTGCACTTCGAGACGTTCGACGAACACGAGCAATTCTTTTCCCAGGCGGGTGGGAGAGGCTGGTTGTCCATGAGTGTGTGCCAGCATAGGGATATTCTCCCATTCTGCTGCCAGCTCTTTAAGTCTTTTAATCAATTCATGGATGGCGGGCAACCAGACTTCGTCTAGCGCAAGCTTAAAAGAAAGGGGGATTGCGGTGTTATTGATGTCCTGAGACGTTAATCCGAAGTGAATAAATTCTTTATATTCGTCCAGTCCCAGCGCAGCGAATTTTTCTTTTATGAAGTATTCAACAGCTTTTACGTCGTGGTTTGTAATGCTTTCTATTTCCTTTATTCTTAGAGCATCTGCTTCGGCAAACTGATCGCAGATCCCGCGAAGGGCTTCCTTTTTTTCAGACGGAAAGCCGGAAAGCTGGGGGAGCGGAAGCTCGCAAAGGGCAATGAAATACTCAATTTCTATATGTACCCTGTATTTTATTAATGCTGCTTCTGAAAAATAAGCTGACAAGTCGCTGGTTGCCTTACTGTAACGCCCGTCTACCGGAGAGATCGCAAATAATGGAGAAAAGCTCATATGAAAATTTTGGCAAAGTTAATGTTTTAATAGGAAGAGATGTAAGATAATGCGGGATAAAGCATGAAAAAAGGGGATGCCTGCCAGGCATCCCCTAAAATCTTGTTAGGTTTTGAGTTGAATTACTTCTTTAAAGAGTCAACTTTAGCCTGTGATGCAGAGTCAATAGTGTCAGTCTTTGCAGAAGCAGTTGAATCGATAGAATCTACAGATGCAGAAGAAGCTGAATCAATAGAATCTGTTGTTGAACTGCCTGTTTTTCCTGATTGACAAGCTGAAACTGAAAGAGCAATTGCTAGAGCAAGAAAGCTGGTTTTGAATAATGTCTTCATTTTTTTAATATTAACAATCTAGGTATTAATACCTGCTTGTAAAAAAGGTAACCTTTAAAATTAAAAAAGCCGTCCTCAAAGAGAGGACGGCTTTTTTAATAATATTATAAACAATATTAGTGAGCAGCTGAATCTACAGGTGCAACAGCTGTATCAGCAGCAGCAGTAGTATCAGTTAACATAGTAGTATCAGTAGTAGCAGCAGAATCTACAGCAGTAGAATCACCAGCACCACCTTCTGATTTGTTTGAGCTACATGCAGCAACTGATAAAGAGATAGCTAATGCTAAGAAACCGAATTTAAACAGATTTTTCATTTTTTCTGGGTCTAAAATCTAACGATTAAACAAATATAAATTTTAAGGTTAATACCGGACATTTCAAAAAGTAACCCGATACTTGAAGAAAAAAATAAAAAAAATTTTTCCCTATCATTGGGTTACAAAATTTACAAATACGGTATAAATAGTGAGCAGAGAGATAAAAAGGTCAGTACCAACAGATAGCGAAGTTATACTAGGTATTCTTAACGGCTCAAAAGATATTCTGGAAAGATTGTACAAAGCGTACTTTCCAATGGTCCTGCAACTCGTAGTCATGAATAACGGGACAGAGGATGAGGCGAAGGACGTATTTCAGGAAACAGTAATAGTTCTTTATAATAAGGTTCAGAGCGGTGGTTTTGAGTTGAGTAGTAAACTTAAAACGTTTATATATTCAGTTAGCAGGCGGTTATGGCTTAAGCGGCTGACGTATAAAAGCCGTAATTCCGGAAGTCTGCAGTATTTTGAAGAGACGTTACCGGTAGAGCAGTATTTTGAACAGCATGAGGAAAAAGACCGGTTATTCAGGCAAATGGAAACCGCTCTGGTACATTTGGGAGAACCGTGCAAGACGATCATTGAAGATTTTTATATTAATAATAAATCAATGCAGGAGATTTGTGAGAAGTTTGGTTATACGAATGCTGATAATGCCAAGAATCAGAAGTATAAGTGCCTGCAGCGATTAAAAAAGTTATTTTTCCTGGATACAAGATAAGAGGTGAAAAAATGGATTTAACAGAACGAATAGAGAGGTACCTTGGAGGTGAGATGAGTGAGGAGGAATTGAGGGCATTTGAGCAACTGAGGGCATCAGACCCCGCAGTTGATCAGAAAGTGGTAGCTCATGAAAACTTTATTCATCAGATACAGGCATATGGCAGTCGCCGTAAACTTATGTCTGATATGAATGCTATACATGAGCAGCTGGATACTGAACAGGTAAAAGCGGAAGTGCTGCCTCTGTCTGTATGGGTTAAGATCCTTTGGAATAAATACAGGGTGAACGCCGCGGTAGCGGCCTCTGTGGCCATACTAGCGGTATTTGCTACCTTGTTTTCGACCGGCTTTTTCGCTAAGACCAGTGCTATTGCTTCAGACAACATCGCTTTGCGGCGCGAGATGAGCAGGGAGATCAATACTAAAGTAAAGCGGTCACAAACTGAGATCCTGAAAAATATCAAGGAAACTACAACAAAAGCGCCTGCAGATCCTGTGATATTCGGGGGAACGGGATTTGCCTTAACGAATGATGGTTTTGTAATTACAAACTATCATGTCGTAAAGGGGGCTGATTCTATTTATATTCAGAATAACGAGGGGGAATCATTTAAGGCTTCGACTGTTTACAGCTACCCTGCTTATGATATTGCGGTACTTAAAATTACAGATGCTTCTTTCAGAACCCTGAAACCGTTGCCATATACCTTTAAGAGAACGACTTCAGATCTCGGGGAAGATGTTTGCACTTACGGTTTCCCAAAGGATGACCTCGTATACAGCAGAGGGTATGTTAGTTCGCGCACAGGTTATTCAGGTGATACAACTGAATACCAGGTGGATATCTCTGTTAATCCGGGAAGCAGCGGGGGGCCTTTGCTTGATAGTAAAGGAAATGTGATTGGAGTAATCAAAGGAAAGTCATCCCGTACGGACGGAGCTTCGTTTGCGATCAAATCGAAATACCTGATCGAAGCGATAGAATCGATCCCCAAAGATTCGCTGGGTAAGAATAAGAAGCTTGCTTTAAACAGCAAGAGCAGTCTTGCTAACCTGAGCAGGAAAGATCAGATACGGAAGATTGAAGACTATATATATATGGTTAAGGTGTATTAGTTATTATTAGTTTGAGTGTAAAGAGGCCCGTTTTACGGGCCTTTTGCTTTTTATTACCTGTCAAGTTCGCCCAATACAATATCTATTGAGCCGATGATGGCAATAAGGTCGGCTATCAGAACACCTCTTGATATCTCGGAAATAACAGAAATGTTATGGAAGCTGGGCGCACGGGCTTTCACTCTTTTGGGTATTTCTGTCTTGCCGTCAGTAATGAAGTAATATCCAAGCTCTCCGCGGGGGCTCTCTGCTCTTAAGTAAAAGTCCTGAGCCTTCGGTGTGATTTTTTTTGGTAACCTGGCCCTTGGATCAAAGTCAGGTGTCCGTTTAAGGTCTTTTTTGAGTCTGTCCAGGCATTGCTCTATTATCCTGAGGGATTGTTCTATTTCATCAATGCGAACTTTAAATCTGTCCCAGCAGTCGCCTATAGTTCCCATTTCTCCTTTTCCCGAGGGAATATCAAATTCTAGTTCAGGGTAGGCTGAATATTCGTCGACCCTCCGGAGATCCCATTTTAAACCCGATGCTCGCAGCATGGGGCCCGAGCAGCCATAGCTAATGGCGACATCGAGCGGCAGTACGCCGACGTTGGCTGTTCTGGATATGAAGATCTGATTCTCTGTGAGGAGTTCATTCAGTTCTTTCATTTTTGGTTTGAAGTAATCAACAAATTCACTGCATCTTTCCTCAAACCCTACAGGAAGGTCATAAAATAAGCCACCTACCCAGATGTAATTGTAGAGCAAACGGGAGCCTGATGCCCATTCTAGCATATTCATGATATGCTCGCGGTCGCGAAAACACCATAAAAAGGGAGTGAAAGCCCCTATATCTATTCCGTAGGTTCCAAGAGCTATAAGATGCGACCCTATCCTGTTTAATTCACATACCAGCACCCGGATGTATTCGATTCGTTTGGGGATGTCTTTATCAATGCCGAGCATTCGTTCTACCCCCATTACCCAGGCATGGCTATTATTCATTGAAGCCAGATAATCCATGCGGTCGGTGAATGGAATTGTTTGCTGATATGTGAGATTTTCTGCATGCTTTTCAAAGCATCTGTGCAGATAACCAACATGCGGAATGACTTCCTTTACAATCTCCCCGTCAGTAATCACTTCAAGTCTGAGCACCCCATGCGTCGATGGATGCTGCGGACCGATATTAAGGATCATTTCTGTCGATCTGGCTCCTGCTATCAGTTGTTCGTAGCGTGTAGGCGTACTGTTATTCATTCTCTCTGCCTCGTCTTTTGTACGGTGAATTGAAGTTAACTGACTTTAATTCCATGATAATACTCCTGCACTTTGTAATCTTTCCTTAGCGGGTATCCTTCCCAGTCGTCGGGGAGAAGGATCCGCCTTAAATCAGGATGGCCTTCGAAATGCAATCCTAAAAGGTCGTATGCTTCCCTTTCATGCCAGTCTGCTGTTTTCCATACATTGCTGACAGTAGGGAATGAAGGAAGAGTACTGGCATTCCTGTCGTGATATTTCCTGACCTTGAGGGTCAGTTGAGTTTTATAGGGAATAGATGCCAGGTTGTATACTACGCCAAACATACTCTCTTCCACTCCATAATCAATTCCCGAAAGGCAGGAGAGAAAGTCGAACCATGTATTTTCATTATCTCTCAGCTCCTGGCATACATCCGCTATTTTATCCGCTTTTATAATTAAAGCCGGTTGACGGCCCGAAGTTTCTTCTCCTTCAATCACCTCCGCTCCGAACTTATTCACCAGAAGTTCTTTTATTTCGGGGAATTCCATATCAGGGTGCTAAGCGTATAATTCTCCATAGATTGTTCTCCTTCTGATAGGCAATGCGGTCGTGCAGGCGCCCTTGTCCTCCCTGCCAGAATTCTACAAAAGTGGGTTTAATGATGTAACCGCCCCAATGTGGTGGCTTGGGGATCTCTGCTGCGTCTTTATATTTCTCTTCAAGGAGCAGCAGGTTTTTCTGAAGTACTTCCCTATCGTGTATCTCACGGCTCTGAGGCGACGCGTGTGCCCCGATTTGACTTCCGCGCGGACGAGAGTGAAAGTATTTTTCTGACTCTTTTTCGTCGAGCTTTTCGAGTGTGCCTTCAATTCTGACCTGGCGTTCCAGTTCCAACCAGAAGAATACCAGTGCCGCATTGGGGTTTTTAGTTATTTCCTGTCCTTTACGGCTTAAATAGTTTGTATAGAATATAAATCCTTCGTTGTCGAATCCTTTTAAAAGCATTATCCGTGCAGAGGGTTTGCCATCTGCTGTCGCCGTAGCGAGTGTCATTGCGTTGGGTTCTGCTATACCAGAAGAAAGAGCCTCTGCAAACCATTTTGAGAATTGGCCTATAGGGTCGGGAGCAACTTCTGTTTCCGATAATGTGGCAGAACGGTATTCCTGCCTGAGATTCTGAATCGTTTCGTTATTTAAGGTCATATTGTTACAAACTTACTAATTGTAAAAAATTTAAGTACTATATACTTCTTAATTCAATGTAAAAACATATAACTTAATGCCATTGTTATAAAACTTATGTTAAATCAAGTTCAGCCCAGGACCTCCAGTTTGTTACTATCCGAGCCATTTATGGCTGATCCGAATTTCAAAAGATCCGTCGTACTGCTCGCCGAACATAATGAGGAGGGAACAGTGGGGTACGTGTTCAATCAAAAGAGTGATTATATTCTGAGCGATATTATGCCGGAATGCCCCGAAGCTGATTTTCCGATCTACATTGGCGGTCCCGTCGCAAACGATACTCTGCATTTTCTGCACAGGTGTTACGACCGGATGAACAGCGGAACAGAAATAGGGAACGGCATTTATTGGGGCGGCAACTTCGAAACGCTGAAGTTGCTTATCAATAACAGGCAGGTTGAGGGTAGTGAGATTCGTTTTTTCGCGGGTTATTCCGGTTGGGACCAAGGGCAGCTGGATGAGGAACTGGAACGAAATTCCTGGCTTGTAACGAATCACTACAATGCAGACTTCCTTTTCACCGACGAAGAAGAGAATTTATGGAAGGATATCGTACTGGGCCTGGGGCCTAAGTATGCCCATATAGTGAACTTTCCTGAAAATCCCCGCTGGAATTGAGTGCGCAGACAGGGATGATAAATAGGATATGAGATAATAATGAGATTTGAGTACTCAGCTATTATCTCATATTACAGAGCTAATTGCCCTCCATTTCCTTTGCTGTCTCTTCGACTTTCTTTTTGAGATCTTCTTTGTATGCTTTCAGCTGTGCTGTGACTTCCTGACTGGAAGTACCGATGATCTGGGCTGCCAATAAGCCTGCATTCTTTGCGGCGTTTAGTGCGACGGTGGCAACCGGGATGCCGTTGGGCATCTGCAGTATTGAGAGTATTGAATCCCAGCCATCAATAGAATTTGACGACTTAACCGGAACTCCTATTACGGGGAGGTTGGTTAAGGATGCTACCATGCCGGGCAAGTGAGCAGCTCCGCCGGCTCCCGCGATGATGACCTTTAACCCTCTTTCCTCTGCTGTTTTGGCGTAATTGAACATGCGTTCGGGAGTACGGTGCGCCGATACTACTGTTATTTCAAAATCAACGCCTAGTTCTTTTAATATATCTGCGGCGTCCTGCATCACGGGCAGATCCGACTTGCTGCCCATTATAATTCCTACTTTCATTTGATAAATCCGGATTGCCGGTATTGAGTTAAGTTTGTCTGTTCCCTGCTTTTTTATGCTTTTACTTTTACTGTTTTCTGAACAAGGCGGGCTTTCTCAATGGCCTTAGTCCTCACATCATCAATGATCGTTACGTGCCCCATTTTTCTGAATGGTTTTGTGTATTTTTTACCGTAAAGATGGACATAGACGCCGTCCAGTTTCAGTACTTCTTCCAGACCTTCATAAAGGGCCATTCCTTCGTATCCTTTTTCTCCGAGAAGGTTGATCATCACGGCATTCGTGACAGGCCTGATATCACCTAAAGGAAGATTGAAAATAGCACGAAGATGCTGCTCAAATTGAGATACGTAGTTTCCTTCAATAGTATGGTGTCCGCTGTTGTGAGGACGGGGCGCCAGTTCGTTGACAAGAACGTTTCCGTCTTTCGTCAGGAACATTTCCACAGCCAGAAGTCCTACAATCTTTAGCGATTTTGCAATCTCAAGTGCGAGGATCTCAGCCCTGTTCTGGATTTCAAGCGGAAGGGCAGAGGGAGATATAAGAAACTCCACAAGGTTCGCATCCGGATTGAATTCCATTTCCACACATGGAAATGCTTTTGTATCACCGTTTTCGTTTCTGGCAACGATGACGGCTATTTCTTTTTCGAAATCTACCCATTCCTCAATAATGCTCGGCGCTTCGAAGGCATCCGGAAGATCTTCCGCTGAACGCACTTTATATACTCCACGTCCGTCGTAGCCGTCTTTTCTAAGCTTTTGTACGAAAGGATAATTCAGACTGGCCTTCTTCAGCGCTTCTCTTGACGAAATTAACTGGAAAGGTGCCGTTGGAATTCCATGTTGTTTGAAAAATTCTTTCTGAAGCCCTTTGTCCTGTATCAAGCGGATGACACGTGGCTGCGGATATACTAATACTCCTTCTTCTTCGAGCTGCTGGAGTGCATCCACATTTACTTTTTCAATTTCAATTGTGAGCAGATCCGTCTGTTTTCCGAAATTATAGACAGTTTCGTAATCAGTTAAAGAACCCGTAATGAACTTATCACACAGGTTTTTGCAGGAAGCGTCTGGATCGGGATCTAACACCCGGATATTAACATTGTAGTTGATGGCATCCTGAATCAGCATGCGACCAAGCTGACCGCCGCCAAGAATTCCGACACGCATGTCTCCGTAAAATGCTTTCATTGTTGCAAGTTTAACTGAATTCTATGAGAAAAGCGAATTTGAGAGGAGGGGGATGGATTATGAATTATAGGTTATGAGTTATGAGTTATTGGGTGCGAGTGGAGAGTTGGGGGGAGGTGGGGAGAAGGGCTGGGATTTGGGGAGAAGCTGAATGGTTGATGGATAGGCAAGGTGCGGGAGAGATCGGGATATTATAATGCTTTTGTAAAGGTGCGGGATGCCTTCTTAGCTGCTAAGGAGGCTTTCGCCTTTTATTTTTTTCTGAAGTTCCAGAATTGCCCCGATGAGTGCTTCCGGGCGGGGAGGACAGCCCTGGACATAGACGTCGACCGGGATTATCCTGTCTACACCTTTTACCACATGATAGCCATGCTGCCAGTATGGGCCGCCGCAGTTGGAACAGGATCCCATGGAAATAACATATTTAGGGTCGGGCATTTGTTCGTAGAGACGTTTGATCCGGTCGGCCATTTTGAAGGTCACTGTACCGGCAATGATGATGACATCGCTCTGGCGGGGGGTTGGCCTCGGGAAGACTCCAAGCCGGTCGAGATCGAAATTTGAAGAGTAAGCCCCCATCATTTCAATGGCGCAGCATGCGATGCCAAAGCTAACCGGCCACAGGGAAGACAAGCGTGCCCAGTTTAGCAGGTCATCCAGCTTTGTGACAATAATACCCCCGTCCTGCGGCATCTTCTCTAAACTCATTTCTGTACTCTTTTAAATGCGGGTTTAAATGCAGGCTTTGCTCCTGTAACTGATGTGCTGCTTTCTTTAATCACGTCTTCCTGCCTGCTCTGAGCGGAGAACGGTCTGATCCGGTAAGTTTCCTGGTTGATGCGGTCATAAGCGGACGCTGGTATTGCTGTTTTTACTGACGGAAGCTTCGGCTCTGGTTTTATCCACTCCAGATCTCCGCGTTTCCACACATATACCAGGCCCAGCAAAAGGATGCCCACAAACACAAACATTTCTGTCAGTGTAAGCCATCCCCATGAGGGAGATACAGCCAGCAGTTCTTTTTGAGCGAAGACCGTCGACCATGGAAATATAAAGATCATTTCTACATCGAACAGCAGGAAGATCAATGCAATAACATAAAACCTGGTGTTGAACTGTACCCATGAATTTCCGGAAGTTTCTTCCCCGCATTCATAGGAACTGAGTTTTAGCGGCGTCGGCTTTTTGGGAGCCAGCATTTTCGAAAGCAGCAAGGTTAGGGTTACTAAAAGTATCCCGGTAAGAAGAATGATGAAAATCTTGCCAAATTCTGATATCTGTCCCATAACCCGTTGTGGTTTTCGCCGGCAGCTGGTTGCCCTCGGCCTTTCAGGCAAATGTAATAAAAAATGAAAGAGGCTGATAGTTTAAGGTGTATGGTGCCGATAAATAATGATAGAAGAATGATAATATTTCTGATTGAAATGAGGGAGGAGGATAAAGCGACCAGAAGAAATAAATATCACGTGTTTGCCAATCGCGGGATCCTATTACCAATACTGAAATATAATTTGATTTTGAGAAAAAACTCCCTATATTTGCGCTCTTTGTTTTTAAGAGCTACATTTTTATAAAGTCATGAAAAGAACATTTCAACCTTCTCAGAGAAAAAGAAGAAATAAGCACGGGTTCAGAGAGCGTATGAGCACCGCTAATGGTAGAAGGGTTTTAGCTTCCAGAAGAGCTAAGGGCAGAAAAAGATTATCAGTGTCTGACGAACGTCGTCATAAAGCATAATTGATTCACTATAAGTGAAGCTGGTAAAATGTTTTATGTGCTTTTCTGAAGGCATATGAAACATTTTTATCTTAGTTTTGATTGCAGCCACAGTGGTCTGCAGATCATCTGCAAAGGCAGACTTAGGGCAATCAAACATGTATACATTTAAAAAAGAAGAACGGTTATGTAGTAAGAAGCTGCTGGATCAGCTTTTTAGTAGCGGTTCTTCTTTTCTTGTATATCCTTTTAAGGTAGTCTACCTTCGCGAAGTTCTTCCTGTAAATTATCCTTCACAAGTGGTCATTGTGGTACCTAAACGGCGGTTTAGAAGGGCGCATGACCGGAACCTGATCAAACGTCGCATCCGTGAAGTTTACCGTCTTCATAAGCATAATCTTCTTTATTCGTTTTTAAAAGAACACAATATGCAAATCCTGCTTTCTCTGCAATATGTTGGAAAGGAAATAGCAGATTTTAAGATGATGGATAAAAAGTTGCAGGCTGTATTCAGGCAACTGAATAAGATTTATACCGAAGATGATCATTAGGATAATTAAAAAGTGCTTTGCTGCTATATTCCTGCTGTTGATACGGCTTTACCAGTATCTTCTGTCGCCGCTGCTGGGTGCATCCTGCCGGTATACGCCAACCTGTTCCCAGTACGGGGTTGAAGCAATAAGGAAACATGGCCCTTTTAAAGGTGGGTGGCTTACTCTCAAACGCCTCTCAAAATGTCATCCCTGGGGAGGTCATGGACACGACCCCGTTCCTTAAAAATATATTAAACTTTTCATTCACATTTCCTATTCGCATCTTTGCCTTCAAATGGCACTTATTCTGCAAATAGAAACTTCCACAACCAGCTGTTCGGCTGCATTAGCCCGGGATGGTGAAATACTCTCTGTAAAAGAAGTGAATCAACCGAATGTTCATGCATCATCACTTACTCTATTCATTAACGAAGTTCTTCAAAGTGCGGGCGTACGGATGGAACAGGTGGATGCTGTTGCCGTCAGCATGGGGCCTGGGTCGTATACAGGTTTGAGAATTGGAGTATCCACAGCTAAGGGTATTTGTTATGCAATGGATATTCCTCTTATATCTGTTAATACGCTGGAAGCTATGGCATGGAAAATGAAGGGAATGGGATCTTATCCGGATGTATTGTATTGTCCTATGATCGATGCCAGGAGGATGGAGGTCTATACGGCCGTGTACGACCAGGAATTGCAAATGATAAGTCCTGTTGAGGCAAAGATCATTGACGAAAGCTCATTTGCAGAGCTTCTGAAAAACAATAGGATCGTTTTCTTTGGGGATGGTGCTGATAAATGCCGGGAGGTACTTGGCCTCTCGCCGAACGCGCTGTTTGCAGATGACTTTTTTAATTCTTCATCGGGTTTAACCTCCCTGGCTTACCGCAATTATCAGAATAGCCGGTTCGAAGATACCGCTTATTTCGAGCCCTATTATCTGAAGGATTTTATTGCGGGTAATCCCGCTGCCGGAAAGAAAATTTAGTACTCCGACCGTTTTCCGAAAAGCTTTTTGAAAAATCCTGTATTTTCTGAAGTTTTGATGTTTATTCCGGGGATATAAGTATCGTTTTGCCAGCGGCTCATCAGCCTGCCGAACTTCATTGAAAATCCAAGGTATACAGATGCGCCCATGTTGCCTTTTCCTCCTGTTCCGTCTGAATTAATGAGAGCTGTTTTAGTCTCGGCAGTTTTGAAAATCTGATCGCTTCCGAGAAAGAATTCTACATTGGGAGACTTTATCATAACCTGAGCACCCGCCTGGAAGAAGCGGTTAAGATTATAGTCAGCTGTTGCACTGACGTGAAGTGACCTGTATTGGTAGGAATTTACCCAGGCGATATCCCCTCCCTTATAAAAGAGATTTTTGGAAAGGATAAGATTAGAGTTGAAATCACCTAAATCTTTATTTACCAGGATTTCGGCTTTGGAGTTGACCGGAGTGATGTAACTCGTGTTCCTCAGCTGTTTCTTTATGTCCTTCCATAAACTGTCATCCACGGCACTTGCCTTAATTTTGTAATCCTTATCTCTGAAGATATAAGAGTTTTTACTCCATCTGATGAATCCCAGGTCTTTAACATTTGCCATAATATTCCAGCCTTGCTTCAATTTATGATCTGTACTGAGACTGAGTGATAAACCGGGATTCTTTATGCCGGGAATCAGCATCTTACGCCCCATATCATCATAATACACATTGGTCCTGAGGTCACCATCCAGGTAAAGGCTGTAATCGTTCAGTTCGGGATCAAACCGGATGTTCGATGAATTGACTTTTAATTTACTGTAAGCGATACCGCTGAGGTAGCTCAGTTTCAGACCGTAGGCGAACGTTTTGTTGTATTGTTCCCTGTAGGTCATGGAAAACTGGTGGTAGGACTGGGCGTATATATGTGTATTAAAAAGATTGCTGTTAAATTCCGTGTTATTCAGCTCATCGTTAATAATGCGGTTGTAATCCTGAAAGATGATCAAAGCCGGATTAGACGTGACGCCGTAGCCATCAGTACGCACCTGCCAGGAGAATCCCAGTTCACGATGGTATCTCACTGAGTAAAATGCTTTAAACGCAAGGAGGTAAGTGTTTTCCGATAATGTCACCCTGCTAAGCTTTTTTTCAGTCTCCGACAATTCCCGGGCATCGTATTTTCCAGTGTACAAGGCTTTTTTTACTGTCGGAACCCCCGGACCGCTTACTCCATAGGTTGCTGATAATGTGGGGATAAAAAAATTGAAAGCATAACGTCTGCTGCTGTCAGTAACAAAGGCCGTTTGCGACGGGTTTTCAAATGAGTCATATAATGTACCTGTCCGGTATAAAGCGAACGTCTGGCCTGATATGTCAGAACAAACGCAAAAAAAAAGTATACAGGAAAGGATTGCTAACCTCATTTTACATTTTATATGCCTGAAGTAAATTGTCGTAAGTCCCTGAAAGCAGATACCTGATTCCGTCATTTCGCAGATAGCCTATATTAAAGTTTCCAGTACCTTTAACTGGAAATCCTCTGAAAAGGTTACCATCCTCTTCAAATAAAAAGAGCATATTATTGGGTGATGAAAATGCGGGTCTGAACTCGCCTTCCTTCAGCATGATTAACTGAGGGGCTGTTTTTACGGTTTGCTCAAATGAGTATGTGTAAACAGGAGATCCGTCCTGGTTAAAAACGTTCAGTTGTGATTTGTCGAAGTAGATGAACTCAGGGCTGGCCTGGCTGGAAACATTGGTAAATATAAATTTATGGTCAGGAGACCACGGCCCGGTTTCTTTTTCGGATACAGTACCATCGATATTGATGAAGTAAACAGTGCCGGAAGTGTCGGTCGTGACAAGCTCTGGTTTCCCCGGATTAACGAATACCGGGTTTTTAAACCTAGTTTTCGTGGCTATCTCTATTTTTCTGGCTATTTCACCTTTCTGATTGAAGAAGAAAAATTTG
>JBQGEO010000411.1:0-1922 GCA_052039655.1 Pararcticibacter sp. | reverse complement strand
CGAGAAAGACGGCTGGAGACATATCTATCGCGTAGACCGTAACGGAAAAGAAACACTGATCACCAGGGGTAATTACGATATCACCGGCATTGGTTTAATTGACGAAAAGAACGGCTATATATACTTCGATGCTTCGCCTGACAATGCTACCCAGTCTTATCTTTACAGGGTAAGCCTTACCGGAAAAAAGCAGGCAGAGCGTGTTACTCCTTCTTCCTTTAAAGGAACCAACAGCTACATGTTATCGCCTAACGGAAAGATGGCATTCCATTCTTTTTCAAGTGCATCGGTCTATCCTGGTTCAGAAGTCGTGAGCCTTCCTGATCATAAGGTTGTAGGCAAAACGATGGCCATGGAACCTTCAAAAAGGAATAAAGTAGAGTTCTTTAAAGTAAAAACGGCTGATGGTGTGGATATGGATGGCTGGATGGTCAAACCATTGAACTTCGATCCGTCAAAAAGGTACCCGGTACTGTTTTATGTATATGGAGAGCCTGCCGGACAAACTGTGACAGATTCTTATGGCACAGGCTTTAACCGTTTGTATGACGGGAATATGGCAGAAGATGGCTATATCTATATTTCGGTAGAAAACCGCGGCGCCCCTGCTCCAAAGGGAAGAGAATGGCGCAAGTCTATTTATAAGAACATCGGGATCCTGAATATCCGTGACCAGGCTATGGCCGCAAAAGAAGTTTTAAAATGGCCTTTTGTCGATTCCTCACGCGTTGCTGTATGGGGATGGAGTGGTGGCGGATCATCTACATTAAACCTCCTGTTCCAGTATCCTGACATTTATAAAACAGGGATCTCCGTTGCCGCAGTTGCCAATCAGCAGAGCTATGACAATATTTACCAGGAGCGCTATATGGGAAATCCTGCGGAAGATGCAAAGCCATTTATCCAGGGCTCTCCTATCACTCACGCGAAGGAGCTTAGGGGGAATCTGTTATACATCCACGGTACCGGTGACGATAATGTTCATTATCAGAATGCGGAGCTGTTAATTAACGAACTTGTGAAATACAACAAACAGTTCCAGTTGATGTCGTACCCAAACCGCACTCATTCTATTTCAGAAGGTGAGGGTACGGGTAAGCATCTTTCTACCCTGTTTACAAACTTCCTGCATCAGTATTGCCCTCCGGGAGGGAAGTAAAGTAGAAAGTAGAAAGTAGAAAGTTTAAAGTGGAGAGTTCAGAGTGGAAAGTTTATAGCTGAATAAGCTTCGGTTCTTTAAGCTAAACTCGAATTGAGAAAGGGCGCTGGTGATAAAATAACGAGGAATGGCTCAAGCAGGTTTCTGTTGCTCACTACTGTAAAAAAATATCACAAATTAGCTATCAGCCATCGGCTGATAGCTGACTGCTGACAGCCGTCAATAACGAAAATGTCTCATATATCAAATTTCATTAAGTACTGTTTTTTAGCAGCAGCTTTTGCGTTGCCGGGAGGGGCTTCGGCCCAGCTTATGGCCGACAAGGAAACGTTTACCAGGGCGGACTCGCTCAGAGGAAATCTGACGGATTTAAGGACTTGTTATGATATCAGGTATTACCACCTGGATGTGAAGCTGGATATAGGAAAGAAGTTCATCAGCGGGTCAAATGTATTTGAGTTTACGGCTACACGCGACTTCAACCGTCTGCAGTTTGATCTTTTTGATAATCTGAAAGTTGAAAAGATTGAGTATAACGGCACTGAACTTCAGTTTACAAGGGAGTTCAATGCCGTATTTGTATCCTTTCCGAATACTTTTAAGCAAGGGCAGAGGGATCGTTTTAAAGTTTTTTATTCCGGCAAACCGGTGGAAGCCAAGAACGCGCCATGGGACGGCGGCGTTATGTTTTCTAAAGACGATAACGGCAGGCCATGGGTTGCTACTGCTTGTCAGGGGGTAGGGGCGAGTATCTGGTGGCCAA
>JBQGEO010000410.1:0-5381 GCA_052039655.1 Pararcticibacter sp. | reverse complement strand
AGCTTTACATCACCTGGAATGTCTTTCAGGAATACGTCCCAGCCGGGTTGTGTTTTTACCCGTCGTTCTACCTGCAGCTGTTGTCTTTTAGCAGCAGAAATGAATGCCTCATCCTCCGGGTCTGCCTTGCCTCCGGTTTCTATAACTCCTCCGTTCAAAAGAAGCGAAGGCAGTTTCATCCTTGTTAACAGGGAGGAGCTGTCAATCCAGTTCTGACCACCGGGCCACCCTGCCACATTGGGCGGATAAAACAAAGCCTGCCCCATCGACCGCTGAAGCTGAAGCAGTACAGCAGGGTTTTCATAGCGGATACTAAACTGGCGGTTTAACCCGGCCAGAAGCTCGACCGGTGACTTGATCTTGTTCCCCACATTCTTTTGATCGTAAAACCAGTCACTGGTAAACATTTTTTCCACGAGAGGTTTTATTTCATACCCCGATTTATAAAAAACATCTGCCAGCTCTTTTACATGCCCGGCGTCGGGAGCATCGTTGACAAAGAACTTATATATCTTCTCAGAGATGAAATATGCGGTTTGCTTCTTTTCCAGGATCATATCGATGATATCTTCCCCGGAAAAATTCCCTGCTTTCTCAAAAAAAGTTTTAGTATCCGCATCATGCTGCCTGACGTTATAGAAAAACTCCCCGGTCTTCCCCCTGTACTGCCAGCCGGTAAACGCACGTGCCGATTGCTTAATATCGTTTTCTGTATAGTGCCCCCTGCCAAGAGTGAACAATTCCATCAGTTCCCTGGCGAAATTTTCGTTCGGATGGCCTTTTTTATTTTGTTGATTATTAAGGAAAGAAAGCATTGCCGGAGCTTTTGCAACCTCAAGAAGCAGGGTACGAAAATTACCGAGAGCATT
Source organism: Pararcticibacter sp. (assembly GCA_052039655.1). Classification (GTDB taxonomy): domain Bacteria; phylum Bacteroidota; class Bacteroidia; order Sphingobacteriales; family Sphingobacteriaceae; genus Arcticibacter. Next base: position 4,512 of record JBQGEO010000410.1, on the reverse strand, counting down.
CTTCCTCTGCACATTATTCAACTGCTGCAAGTAATACCCGTCGTTCATCCGGCAGGCAAAGTGTCCATGCCAGAAAAGGGTCATCTTCTCCAGCAGCGGAGCTTTTGTTTCAGCAAGCCTTCTCATCCAGGCTATGTTCACAGATCGTTCCTGCTCGTTTCTTCTGCGTAAATAATCTTTTATTTCCTCCTCTGTCGGATTGTCTTCTTTAGGAGGACGTTGCAGAAGGTCTGTTACTTCTGTGAGAGGATCGTCAGCTTCCGCCTGTTCAAAAAGCCGCCTTACCGCCTTCCTGACAGACATATCTGATAACTTCTCAAACTCGGAATAATGAAGCCCGAAAGTAGCACGGGAGTACAGATGTTTCGCCTGATCGCTTTGCTTTGTTCTTTTCATCCGATTATATGCCTGACTGGCAGATGCTTTCTCTATTGACTCTATATTTAACGGCAGGTTTAACCGGAATGTTATTCAAAAGCGCCCTCACATAAAAAAACCAAAACGCTATTGTCAAATTAAAATCATTTTCTACCTTTATCTCACCTTTAATTAAATTATGAAACCAGCCTTCCTTTCACTATTATTAGTTCTGAATTCCTTTCTTGTTGCGAACGCTCAGAATGAGAGCATGCCTTTTGGCAAAGTCAACCAGTCAGATCTCGACTTAAAAGAGTGCCCGTTTGAAAAAGATGCAAATGCCATGGTTTTGTTCGACAAAGCGGATGTGTATTTCGATCAGAACTTCGACATCATTATGGAGCGCCATAAGCGCATCAAGATCTTTAACGAAAAAGCCAAAGACGAAGCAAATGTCAGGCTTGAATATTACTCTATTAGTCACTATGAAGATATCTACGGCTTGCAGGCCCAAACAATCAACAGCAGAGATGGAAAGCCTGTGATCATAAAGCTTGAAAAGAAACAGATCTTCACGCAGGCAGTAGATAAGTTTCAGTCAGCCATTGTATTTACTTTCCCTGATGTTCAGCCCGGTTCTATCATTGAGTTTAAGTACCAGTGGAAAACACCTTCATTCTCTAATCTCCCCCACTGGGATTTCCAGGATGATATCCCGGTAAGATACAGTGAATTAAAAACCTCTATTCCCGATATCTTTTATTATAAGACCCAGTATAAGACGAAGCAGCCGTTTTATAAAGATAAACTGGGTTCAGAATCAAGGTCAATAGCCAATGGAAGTGAGTCAATCGGTTACACGCTCAATATCAGAACCATGGCTTTACAAAATATACCATCCCTTCCTGACGAACCTTATATGACATCCAGGTATGACAACATAGAGTCCGTCCAGTTTCAGCTTACCCAGATCAAACCAATCGGAGGATTTGTAAAGAGCTTCTCCGACAGCTGGCAAAAAGTAGCAAACAACCTTTTCGAAGATGAGGACTTTGGCGAACAGGTGAAAAAGAAGTTACAGGGAGAAGAGACAATCATCAGCAAAGCGAAAAGCCTGAAAAATGAAGATGAAAAAATCGCATTCATATTCAATGAAGTAAGAAACACCATGAAATGGGATGGGGTGGATAATTGGTATACTGCCAACGGCATAGCAAAAGCATGGCAAAAAAAAGCAGGCAACTCAACGGAGATAAATCTTATTCTATACCGTCTCCTTAAACAGTCGGATGTAAAAAACGTGTATCCCATGATTGTCAGTACCCGGTCGCATGGCAAAGTGAATATCGCCTATCCCTGGTTGTATCAGTTCAACCGGACAGTTGTTCATATACCGGTAGACAGCACCAAAACGTATGTCCTTGATGCCACCAACAAATACCAGCCATACAATAAAGTTCCATATAACCTGCTGAATTCTTATGGCCTTTCGCTGGACAAGGACAGCAAAAGCTATCATCTCACCGGGATCAATGCTCCCGCCTCTGCCAGAAAGAATATTTTTGTAAATGCACAGATACATCCGGACGGTAAGGTTACGGGAAATGCGAATATTTACGATTTCGATTATCATAAGATCAATACATGCAAGCTGTATAAATCTGACGGAGAAGAAAAGTTCAAGGAATGGCTTGCCGAAAAGGATAACAGCATAAAAATAAAAAACATCAAAATTGAAGGCCTTGAGGCAGACTCTGTCCCGTTGCAGGAATTTTTTGATTTTGAGATGGAACTGAAAGGGGTAGACGGCGACTACATTTATTTCAACCCTAACCTGTTTACCTCACTTCGTACAAATCCTTTCCTGTCTGAAAAAAGATCGACGATCATAGACTTCGGGAGCTCTAATAAATATACGATTACAGGTTCCTATCAGATCCCCGAAAAGTACAAGACAGACGCGCTTCCAAAGAACCTCAATCTCGTGATGCCGGATAAAAGCATCAGCTTCAAAAGGATAGTAACCGAAGCCGAAGGGAAGGTAATGATACGCTATATCATCGATTTCCAGAAGTCTATATATGTACAGGCTGAGTATCCTGCACTACACGAGTTTTATAAACAAATGTTCGACATGCTCAATGAGCAAATTGTGCTGAAAAAGTCATGACCCGGATAATGTTTTCTAAAACCATTACAGCAGTATTCATCCTTTTAGGCTGTTGCTTTTGTGCACATGCACAAAAGAATGGAATCCCTTCAGACCTGTATAACTCGTCACTGATACCGGATTCGTTAAAAAAAGACGCCAATTCTGTAGTCAGATATTTCAACATGGAAATGACTGTGAAAGGGCCTGCGAAAGCATCCATTAAATACCATAGCATCCAGACCCTTCTGAATGATAAAGCTGAAAATGAGGGTATGCTGGTAATAGGCTACGACAAAAAATTCTCGTCAGTCAGCAGCGCTGAGATGATTATCTACGATGCCTCAGGAAAAATCATTAAGCGTTATAAGAAAGGCGACATGTATGACCGCTCAGCTGTCGATGATATGTCTATCATCACCGACGGAAGAATTCTGGTTGCCGGACATACCATTACCAATTATCCGGTAACCGTAGAAAAGATTTATGAAAAAAGCCTGAGCGGCTTCCTGGATCTATTTGACTGGGGTATCCAGGAAGAAAAGCAATCCGTACAATCTTCCTCTTGCCGCGTTCTGGCAAATCCAGCTGTCGGCTTCAGGTACAAAACAAAGAATATCGTGCTACAGCCGAAAAAAAGTACAGAAGACGGAATGGATGTCTATGAATGGAGCGTAAAGAACCTGAGACCAATCAAACTTGAAGAAGATAGTAAATACTGGAAAGTGCTCCCCCATATCTCGTTTGCAGTTAACAATATCGAACTCGACGGAATAGCAGGAGATATGAGCACATGGAAGGGATTCGGCATCTGGCAACAAACATTGAATAAAAGTCTCACTTCTCTGAGCCCAAAGAGGGAAGAGGAAATCAGACAGATGGTTTCAGGACTACGTACTGATAAAGAAAAAGCGAAATTCCTGTACGAATACATGCAGAAAAACATGCGTTATGTCAGCATTCAGCTTGGTATCGGTGGATTGAAACCCTTCCCTGCATCTTTCGTAGATGAAAAAAAATACGGGGACTGCAAAGCGCTGTCGAACTATATGTATACATTGCTTAAAGCAGTGGGAATACCTTCTTATTACACGCTCATCAGAGCGGGCGAAAACGAAGAGCCTGCTGATCCGGGTTTTGTGAATGACCCGTTTAACCATGTTATTCTTTGTATTCCTTTTAAGAACGATACGACCTGGCTCGAATGTACCAGCAGCACAAAGCCATTTGGCAAACTGGGCTCCTTCACAGAGAACAGAAATGCCTTGCTCGTTACCGAAGAGGGAGGGAAACTGGTTAATACCCCCAAAAGCAAAATGGAAGATAATTTATTCGACAGTGAAACGAATGTGTCTATACAAGCGGACGGATCAGCAAAAGCAAGTATGGTGATCAAAACAACCGGAGATTACAGGGATATGTATATCGGCCTGTCGTCGGTCAAAACTGACGAACAAAAACAATATTTGATCCGGAATCTTAACTTGCGCCAGCCGGACATTTTTGATCTTTCGCAGGTATCAGACAAAGACGGAACAAAAGAAGTAAAGCTCGACCTGGCCTACGAAAAATTGAGTGACATGAATGCCGGGGATAAATACTTCTACAGGCCATGTCTGTTTGATCTTTACAGGGCAACTTTCCCGGCTACTGAAAAGAGAAACACTGATTTCTTTTTTGATCACCCTATGCTGAAGAAAAACACCACACTGATACATATTCCCGCGGATTTTGAAGTGGAGGCACTCCCCGCTGAAGTGAACCTGACATTCAGCTTTGGCAGCTACCAGGTTAAGTATTCCTATGATGCCACCAGCCATGAAGTAAAAAGCACCTCCGTCTTTTCCCTGAAAAAACACGTCATCCCGGCAGAGAAATATGCAGATATGCAGAAGTTTATGGACGACATCTCTAAGTCGCTGAATAAAAAACTGGTGATCAAAAAGAAGGCCTGAGGAGATTTACGATATTTGAATTACGGGTTTACGATCGGAAGGCTCCGGATC
>JBQGEO010000409.1:0-6788 GCA_052039655.1 Pararcticibacter sp. | reverse complement strand
TGCGGTTGATAGTAGGTGCGAGAATCCTTAGTTTGCCATCCTTGAATTCCAAAGTCATCGTATAGTTGATATCCCATGATGGATTGAGGTACAAATATTTTATTTTGACGGCCCTTTGCGCTACTGCATTGATTGTAATACTCTCACCCTCAACTTTACTTATAACGTCCTGAGGGGAAACAAACGCACTATTCAGATATAAGATCGCACGCTTATAAAGTTCATCTTTAGGTGTATTCTCAACAGAGACAACCATATAATTCTTTGATGTATCAGCTGAGTTTCTAAATCCATTAAAGGTTAGAGTCATTTTGTCCTGAGCGCGCATAGCGATTGGAGACAATAGCATTAAAGCAAGTAAAAATCAATTCATCATATTAAATTTGAAAATAATTCATTGGTTTCCAGTCGATAAGAATATGTGTTAGCTTTCTATATAAATAAGGAAATCTTTTCAAATGTATAAAAAATCCCGGTCCTATGGGAGGATCCAGGCGCCTAGTTATGAAGAAAAAATATTAGTATCCTTTTTTAATATCTTCTATTTCTTGTAGCACAATAGCGATGTGCTTATCTCGTTAAACTATCCCCTTCCCAAGTTCCTTAATCACCGAAGCGTTGATCTCCCTGTCAAGCATACGTTGGGCTATGAAGGCCCTCCGTTCTCATTCCTACGCTTTTCCTTCGCTTTTGATTCGCTTTTCTTTCGCTATAAACACGAAGAAAAAGCTAAGGCACAGCCCGGCATCAGCGAATGAAAAGCGAAGGGACTCCAACGCAGGTCATAAGCGGGGATCACGAAAAATAAAACAAAAACGTAACCTTATTTCCCGGGCTGCAGTATAAAGACATAAAGAGTTTAATGTTTAGGATAAGGGTTATAGGTTAATTGGTTAGTTTGGAGGAAGCTGCTTGTATAAAGCAGCTTCTCTTTTTTGTTGCCGGATCCAGAATTATAGAAAGCAGAAGTATTCTGCATGATTAAGCCTGACTAAACACCGGTCCCTCCCTGGATTTTTTTTAACGGATGAATGGCCGGGCCTTCCAGTACTTCTCCATGTTTCGAAAAGCGGCTTCCGTGACATGGACAGTCCCACGATTGATCCGCTGTATTCCAGTGAACAACACAACCCATATGCGGGCATATCGCAGAAACAATATGCAATTCGCCTGTACCATCACGATGAACAGCATATTTGGAGCCTTCCAGTTCCATGATCTTTCCTTCATACGTTTTCACCTCCGAAAAACTGTCTGCATCTGTGCTCAGAAAATCCTTCACCATTTCGTAGGCAACATTCACATTTTCCTTTAAGAAATTAGAAGCAGATGCCAGAGGGGTGATCCTTGAGGCATCGTATGTTTTGCTCCATTTATTCGATTTACCCAGGATATCATCTGAAATGATCATAGCAGCTAAAGTACCGTATACCAGTCCGTCAGCACCAAAACCGGTAGCAATATATATCTTCGAATTACCCGACGAAAGACCTATATAGGGAATACTGTCGGCGGGCTTGTATTGCTGTGCAGACCATTTATACAGTACTTCCCCTACATCAAAACGCTTACGAAGGAAAGCTTCGAGCTTTTCATAACATTCGAGATTCTCTTCTTTCTGGCCTACCTTGTGCATCTGCCCCAGGACCATAATAATGCGTCCTTCCTCAGCGTCAAACGTACGCACGGAGTAATGTTCGGATTCCTGCATTTCCCAATATATCCCCGATTCAGGATATTTGTCTTTTACGAGAGCGGCCACAGCATACTCGCGGTATGATCCCATGGATGCATGTACCATGTAAAGGCCTTTAGGTGTGTGGGTAGCCATAATCACTTTTGGAGCAGTTACTTTTCCATTATCCGTCTCCACCGTACACACTTCACCTTCTTCCACTTTCATCACAGGGCTGTATTCATATATGCGGCAATTCCCCGTATTGATCTTAGAAGCCAGGGAGACAACGTATTCATAAGGATTGAACTGAGCCTGCCCCGGAACCGTAAAGCCGTCCTCCACGGGAGCAGGATACTCGACATTCTGCTGCACGGTTAAACCTGCCCCTGCTGCAGCTGTCCTCTCCTGGTCGATAAATTTCTTTTGGTGGCCATCTACTGTAAAAAGGCTCCATGGAACATGTCTGAAGTCGCATTCAATAACATTTACATCAATTATGTCTTTAATAAGCTCAATGGCGGCGGCCCTTGATTCTACGACTTCGGCAAGTTTCTTCTCATTAAACTTAGATGAGATCGAATGAAGCCCTTCCCCTCCTACTGTTGAATACAAGTTACCGGTAGAGTAGCCCGTAGAACTCTGGCCGACTTTTAAAGCTTCGAGCACGACCACCGACTTCCCTGCAATTGCCAGCAGATAAGCAGCTGTGATGCCTGTTATTCCGCCTCCAACAATAACGACGTCGGCGTCAATTTCTCCATTTAACCGGGGAAACGAAGGTGCTTCAACCTCATTCCTCCATACTGAAAGGCTTTTCATATGTTTTACTCAGGTAGTTTTAAAAGATTAAATCCAAACAAGGGTTAAAAGTTTTAATTTTTAATTCCTGAGGCGACCGAACCATCCGGATTTACCCTTTTCCGGGCGCATGTCTCACCCGGAGTGCCAGCAATAGCCCAAGCATAACAGGAATACCGATTGCCAGTACAAAGGCGGGCCAGCCCCAATGATGCATCACAACACCGGTACCCGAGCCAAGAATACTTGAGCCGAGATAGTAAAAAAGGAAGTACATGGAGATACTGGTAGATCTTTGTGAGGGAATATACTGGGCTACTACACGGCTTACAACTGCATGGGCTCCAAAGAACACAAATGTAAACGCACCCAGGCCAAGCGTTAATGCCAGCAGGCTGGATGGTAAAAATAAAGACAAGGAAATAAGCATACACAGCATCATGAAAGACAGGACTTTGCCCGAGCCAAACCGGTCAGACAATATTCCGCCGCAAATAGAGCCAATACTGCCAACAATGTACATCAGATATATCAATGCTATCTGGTGATGAGGGAGGCTAAAGGGTGGACTTTCGAGTCTGAAACCCAGATAGTTATAAACACTTACAAAACATCCGAGCAGAATAAAACCCAGTATAAATAAAGAGAACAACACAGGTACGTGCAACTGCCTGCGCATTTCACCCAGCTTCTTCCGGATATTGATCTGCACAGGGGTAAAATGCAAAGATTCCGGCGCTATTTTAGCGAAGATCAGACCTCCTGCCAGACAAAAAAACCCGATGATAAAGGCAGCCCACTGCCAGGAAAACCAGCCTGTCAGCAAGGTAGTGACTATCCGGCCGCTCATTCCACCAACTGCATTACCGGCAATGTTCATGCTTGTGACAGTTCCCAGGACTGAAGGATGAACTTCTTCCGCTATATATGCCACGACTACAGAGGCAGAGCCGGCAAGTAAAATCCCCTTAAGGGTATTCATCGCTATCAGTAACCAGAAATTGCCCGCCAGCGAAGAGAGTATTGTCAGCAGGGAAGAACTGATCAATGCGATACTGATCAGCTTCTTCCTGCTGATCAGATCCGCAAAGAAAATTCCGCAGAACAAGCCGATCGTCATTCCAAGGGTGGAAAAAGAAACCGCAAAACTGCTCTCTGCGGGGTTGATATTAAATTTTTTAGCCAGGTCGGGCATGATAGGCTGAAAAAGATATAACTGGGCGAAACAAGAAAGACCGACAAGAAAAATACACAGGCCCAGTTGCCTTACCCCCTTGTGATTATTTGTATTGACGGCATCGGTTGTCTCAGCCGAAATAGTAGCTGAATTCATCCGGCAAATTTCTCACGCAAAAGCGAATAAACCTAATTTGATTTTTTTATTATCATATATGTAAATAAATATTTTCCATGCTCAATATAACAGCCTATCTTTACGTTGATCTTTATACTGAGCTATAGGGATTTATTTTGGTGATTGTGTTTTTCAGGTTAGTTTCTTCTTTCATTTTAATACTTTTTTGTTCTTCCGGATTCTGCAACCAGCGTGATAAACCGCCCTATCAAACTGACCAAAAAAAAGACATCCGGTATTATGAGAAACTGGTAAAAGGATACCGGTACTACAAGCCGGACTCTGCACTTTTCTTTGCACAAAAAGGCATTATTCTGGCCCAGAAGAAACGCGACAGCACCGGGCTTGCCCTGATGCTGAACCAGTTGGGAATGATTGAAGATAACTTTGGGAAATTCATTTCGTCCAGGCGGGAGTATCTTCGCGCTAAAGGTATTTACAAAGCATTAAACAATAAGAAGGGCGAAGCCACAGTGACCATCCGCCTTGGTGTCGTCGAGTTGAGAAAGGGAAATTATGACCGCGCTATCGGATATTTTCTGGAAGCTCTGCAATTGAGCGAAGCCATTCATGACAAGGCGGGCGTCATGGAAGCAAATTTAACCCTTGCAGAAGGGTACTTAGGACAAAAAGAATATCAGACGGCCCTTAAATATCTTAAATCAGCTGAGCGGCTGGACAAAAAGCTGCCTTTTTCAAGTCTTTCTTTGAACATCTGCAATAACTTCGGGATCATATACCGTGAACTCGGTCAGTTTAAGTTAGCGAAAGCATACATTGAAAAGGGGATTCACCTCAGTGATAAGCCCGAGTTATGGGGTCTGCACATTACTCTCCTCAATAACCTTGCGTCGGTTTATGCGGAACAGGGATTAAAGGACAAATCAATCCGGCTGTTATTTGCAGCCCTCCAAAAGTCAAGGGATATACAGAATTATATAAGAGAGCTACAGACACTCACGGCACTGGCAGATGTATTTGGAAAAGACCAGCCCGGTAAAAGTCTTTTCTACCTGAAACAGGCCTTAAAGCTTGCCCGGGAGAAGGGGGCCCATAAACAGGAAATTGATCTTCTTCAAACAATGGGAAATCTCCATAAGCACATGGGGAATTACCGCCAGGCTCTTCAGCTAAAGGAGCTAAGCTACGCTCTGGCTGACAGCTTTTATTATAATGACATGTCTCAGCAGATATCCAATCTGCAAGCCGAATACGAGCTCAGCAAATCAAAGTAGCGGGTACAGGAACTAAGATATCAAAACAAACAACAAGGTTTTGAGAGGAAGATCATCCTGAGTGTTACAGCGTGTATCATTTTAGTGCTCATTATTGTCGCATGGTTTTATTTACGCACCAAAAAGCTCAACAGCCTGCTTAACAAGGCGAACACAAGCCTTAAAGAATCAAATACAGTAAAGGACAAATTCTTCTCTATTCTGGCGCATGATCTGCGCCTCCCTATTGCTTCTGTGATTAACCTTCTTTACATTATTGACGACGAAGATATCAGTCCGGAAGAAAGACACGAAATTATCAACAAACTCATTGTAAACTGTAATGCCTCGCTGTCTACGCTCAACCAGTTATTGAAATGGGGCGAAATGCAGATCAAAGGAATACGGCTAAACCCGGTACCTTTCCTTCCTGGCGAAATTATTGAAAGAAATATTAACCTTCTCTCGGCAGCGGCGGAAGAAAAGGCGATATCGGTGATCAATATGACGGGAGACTCCGTTCAACTGTTCTCGGATCCGGATCACTTCGACTTCGTTATCCGCAACCTTTTATCCAATGCCCTTAAATTCACTCATGACGGCGGATCTGTTATCATACAATCAGAAGCACTAGGTAAAAAAATGGTCAAATTTACAGTGAAGGATTCGGGCGTGGGCATTGAAGCGGAAAGAATCCCCGGCATTTTCGAAATAAGCAACATGAGCACCCAAGGCACTAATAATGAAAAGGGTACCAGTCTGGGACTGATCATGTGCAAGGATTTTATAGAAGCAAATAAAGGTTCTATCGAAGTTAAAAGCGAGATCGGAATAGGTTCTGAATTTATTTTCACGCTCCGGGCGTTCGAAGAAGGTCAGTTCAGGGCTTCCCTCAATTGAAATTGACCGTATAAATAGTTAATATTGCAGCAGTCAATACACATCCGCACTATTCAGGCGGCCTGTTATAAATACATATCTTAAGTTCTGTTGAGGCCCTTAAGACAAAAAAATTCTTAGTATGGACGATTTTATAGCAGCCAGGTCACAAATGGCCCTTTCTCTGGGCTTTCATATCATATTTTCCTGTATAGGAATGGTTATGCCTTTCTTTATGGCCGTGGCGCATTATTACTGGCTTAAGACCAATGATCATGTATATCTGAACATTACAAAAGCCTGGAGTAAGGGAGTGGCCATCTTCTTCGCAACCGGAGCTGTATCGGGAACGGTCCTTTCATTTGAACTGGGACTTTTGTGGCCTACGTTCATGAAACATGCCGGGCCGATATTCGGCATGCCTTTTTCGCTTGAAGGAACTGCTTTCTTCATTGAAGCGATAGCTCTTGGTTTCTTTCTGTACGGCTGGAACCGGTTCAACCGCTGGTTTCACTGGGTGACGGGGGTAGTGGTGGGTATCAGCGGGCTTCTTTCGGGAATCCTGGTGGTTGCAGCTAATGGCTGGATGAACAGCCCCTCAGGTTTTGATTATATTGACGGCCAGTATCTGAATATCGATCCTATAAAAGCCATGTTCAATGATGCCTGGTTTTCTCAGGCGCTGCACATGTGCCTAGCAGCTTTTGCCGCTACAGGGTTTGCAGTTGCAGGAATTCATGCGCTTATGATACTGAAAGGCAGAAATATTGCATTTCACAGTTATGCTTTTAAGATAGCGGCTGTGTTCGGTGGTATTGCAGCCATCCTTCAGCCTCTCAGCGGCGACATCTCAGCGAAAGATATT
>JBQGEO010000408.1:0-4746 GCA_052039655.1 Pararcticibacter sp. | reverse complement strand
TGATTCTCCGCGACACAGGCATAGGGGAGTTAAATATTCACTCAATAATTCATAAATCAAAAAATAGTAAATCAAAATGAAGCTCTGGCAAAAAGACAAGGAAGTATCAAAATCAGTCGAGCATTTCACAGTGGGAAATGACCGCGAGATGGATTTATACCTTGCCGCATCCGACGTGCTCGGCTCACTTGCTCATACAAGAATGCTCGCTAGCATTAATTTGCTGAGCGATGAAGATCTTTCCCTTGTACAAAAAGAACTTAAAGCGATCTATAAAGATATTGAAGCAGGAAACTTTACTATAGATGAAGGAGTGGAGGATGTCCATTCACAGGTGGAGTTGCTGCTCACTCAGCGTGCAGGCGATGCAGGCAAGAAAATCCATAGCGGGCGTTCAAGAAATGACCAGGTTCTGGTCGACCTCAAGCTTTTTTTCCGCAGTCAGATAAAGCAGCTGGTAGAAAACATAAACACGCTATTCCATCAACTGATCAGTCTGAGCGAAGAACATAAAGACAAACTCCTGCCCGGTTACACACACCTTCAGATCGCGATGCCTTCGTCTTTCGGACTCTGGTTTGGGGCATACGCCGAAAGCCTGGCAGATGACATGGAGCTCATGCTTGCTGCCTGGAAAATTTGCAATAAAAACCCCCTCGGTTCAGCCGCTGGATACGGGTCGTCTTTCCCGCTTAACCGCACGATGACAACAGAACTGCTCGGCTTCGATTCTCTCAATTACAATGTAGTATACGCCCAGATGGGCCGGGGCAAAACAGAAAGGATCCTTGCACAGGCGATGTCGTCGGTTGCTGCAACCCTTGCTAAGCTGGCTATGGATGCCTGTTTATTCATCAACCAGAATTTCGGTTTCATCAGTTTTCCTGATGAGCTCACCACAGGTTCCAGCATTATGCCGCATAAGAAAAACCCCGACGTCTTCGAACTAATCCGTTCAAGGTGCAATAAAATACAGGCATTACCCAATGAGATCGCATTGATGACCACCAATCTTCCTTCCGGTTATCACAGGGATCTTCAGCTATTGAAGGAAAACCTGTTTCCAGCATTCGGTTCGCTAAACGAATGTCTGGAGATGACCACATACATGCTCCGCCATATAAGGATCAGGCAGGACATCCTTAAAGATCCGAAATATGCCTACCTGTTTAGCGTAGAAGTAGTGAATGAAGAGGTGCTCAAAGGTATACCCTTCCGCGAAGCGTATAAAAGCATAGGAATGCAAATCGAACGTGGTGAATTCAGGGCACCCGGGGCAGTAAATCACACCCATGAAGGAAGCATTGGCAATCTGTGTAACCCACAGATCGTATCCTCATTCAACTCTGTCTTCTCTGCATTTAACTTCAAAAAAGTTGACGATGCTATAGGGTCATTGGTAGCAGAATAAGTAAAATAAATACCAGGATACTGTTAAGATCTATTTAACAGATTTTATCTAAGTTTGAAGCAAATTTTCCAGTATGAGCGTTTCGCAGTTAGCAAAAAATTTAAAAGGCTCTGAAATCATTAAGATTGCAGGTGAGATCAATGAATTAAAGAAACAGGGCCATAAGATAGCCAATCTGACCATAGGCGACTTTGATTCCACAATATTTCCAATACCAGATACACTGAGAGATGGAATAAAAAAAGCATACGACGAATACCACACAAATTATCCTCCGGCAGACGGGATCCCCGCTTTACGGGAAAATGTCAGCCAGTTCTTAAAAGAAAGGTATTCACTGGATATCTCTGTATCAGAGATCCAGATATCCAGCGGCTCACGACCTTTAATTTACGCTACATATCTTGCGCTCGTCGACCCTGGAGATAAGGTCCTTTACCCGGCCCCATCCTGGAATAATAATCACTATTGCGACCTCACCGCAGCTAATGGCGTTGCCATCCCCGCTGCGGCAGATAATAACTTCATGCCTTCGGCTGACGATATCAGGCCGCATATAAAAGGCGCTACTCTTCTGGCTCTTTGTTCTCCTCTCAATCCCACAGGCACGATGTTCTCTAAAAAAGATCTGGAGGAGATCTGTGATCTTGTCCTGGAAGAAAATAAAAGCAGGACAGCCGGAGAAAAGCCTCTGTATATCCTGTACGACCAGATCTACTCAATGCTCACTTTCGGCGAGCATCAGCATTATAATCCACTGTCGCTTCGGCCGGAGATCAAAGATTACGTCATCTTTATTGACGGCGCTTCCAAATGTTTCGCCGCTACAGGAGTAAGGGTCGGCTGGGGATTTGGCCCCGCTGCGATCATCGAGAAAATGAAAACAGTGATCATGCACATGGGAGCATGGGCGCCCAAGCCCGAGCAGGTAGCAATGGCTTCATTCCTGAAAGATAAATCCTCAGTAGACAGCTATCTTGCCAGCTTTAAAGAAAAGATCCAGGAAAGCCTCCAGGCCCTGTTTACCGGCTTTCGCCAGCTAAGATCCGAAGGATTCGCTGTTGACGCCATAGAACCCATGGGTGCTATATACCTGACCGTAAAGATCGACTATACCGGCAAAATAACCCCGGATGGCCAAACGCTCAATACAAGCGAAGACATCAACTTTTATTTGATTAAAGAGGCCAGTGCAGCATTTGTTCCATTCTCCGCTTTCGGCACCGAAAGCTCTGTAAACTGGTTCAGAGCATCAGTTGGCGGCTGTTCTCTTCAGGATATAACCGAAATGCTCCCGAGGATCAAGGATGCACTCGCTAGATTGAGTTAAAAGTAAAAAGTGGAAAGTTAAAAGTACCATCGCACCAATAACTTTCCACTTTTAACTTTAAACTTTCTACTTTTAACTTTTAACTCTCTACTCTCACCCTTCCAGCAAAAACACAATCAGCTCCTTTGGCCCATGTGCGCCAAGCACAAGAGTCTTTTCAATATCAGCTGTCCGGCTCGGTCCGGTGACAATGGAGACCATCGACGGAATATTGGTATCATAACGGGCTTTTAACTGTTTCAGGGCATCTTTCAGATCCGGCACCAGCTGTGATGCATACGCTACAACGATATGATGAGGAGGATAGATGCTAAGGCGGCGGCCTGCAGCATTACCATTTGACAAAACAATACTGCCATTACGGGCAATCAGCGACTCACATAAGGTGATCCCCACCTCCGCCTGCATAAAGTCTGTATCAGTACTGTAAAAGGGGAACTCAAAATGGGAAAGCAATTCCTGCAAAGCCGGTTCCCAGCAATATATCTTTCTCCATCCCTTTTCGTCTGCGAGTAAAAGAAGGTTTTCTATAAACTGGATCTCATCCTCACAAAACACGAACTTTCCGGCTACCTGGCTAAGCTGTTCGGCGAACATGACCTCCAGATAGTCTCCATAAGGTTCATATACAGGAGCCTCTTCAAGATTGGGATACGGGTTTTCACGTTTCTCAAGTAATGCTTTCCTGATCTTCTTAAGCATTTTTTCTTTAGAGGTAGTATCTTTCATTGAATATTTTGTTTTAATGACTCAGCATCCTTAAACATCTGCCCGGCCATCGGTTCGTTAATCACAATATAATACCGGGGGAGAATGCAGCTTCCCGGCCCTGAGCAACAAAAGTCGCAGATATAAGGCTCACATCAAAGAAAAAGCCCCGAAAAAACGGGGCTTTATATATTAAAAAAATAATCAGTCTTTAGGCTCGATGCTTTTTAGCGGTTCTGTCGAATCACCCACCGGCTCAGGATGAAGGTTCTGAGCTACCGGCCCCTGGTCACCAGGATCATCGCCATTCACAAACTCATCGTAAGTTGTCCGGTGACTGAACGGCCGCTTGCCAAGTATCTCTTCCAGGTCACTCTGGAAAAGGATTTCCTTCTCAAGCAATTTATTAGCCAGCTTTTCCAGACCCTCCCTCTTATTGGTAAGTAAATCCTTCGTCTTGGCATAAACAGAGCCGATAAGATTCCTTACTTCCTCATCAATCAGTTCCGCTGTCTTCTCAGAATACGGCTTGTTAAACTGATCCTGCTGGTCATTGAAGGATATATTACCAACCTTCGGGTTCATACCATACAAAGTGATCATGGCATACGAAAGCTTGGTAATGCGCTCCAGGTCATTTTGTGCACCTGTCGAGATCTTACTGAAAACGATATCTTCTGCTACACGCCCGCCCATTGTCATACACATACCGTCAATAATCTGTTCCGTGGTATACAGGAACTGTTCCTTAGGCAGATATTGAGCATAACCCAGAGCTGCCACTCCACGGGGAACAATAGAAACTTTTACCAGAGGATCAGCATGTTCAAGGAACCAGCCTGCAATAGCGTGACCAGCCTCATGATAAGCCACGATCCGTTTCTCTTCAGGAGAGATAATTTTGTTCTTCTTCTCAAGTCCGCCGATTACACGGTCTATAGCATCCTGAAAGTCATGCATATCGACAGCCTCTTTATTCTTCCTGGCGGCTATCAGCGCAGCTTCATTACAAACATTCGCAATTTCAGCTCCTGCAAATCCCGGTGTCTGGGCAGAAAGCTTCTTGGCATCCACGTCTTCAGCAAGTTTTATAGGCTTCAGGTGAACTTTGAAAATTTGTTCCCTTCCAACCAGGTCCGGCTTATCAATGGAAACCTGCCTGTCAAAACGTCCTGGTCTCAGCAAAGCAGAGTCCAGTACATCAGGCCTGTTCGTTGCCGCCATGATAATGATTCCCGAATCCGTACCGAAACCATCCATATCAACAAGTAACTGGTTAAGGGTATTTTCCCGCTCA
>JBQGEO010000407.1:0-3833 GCA_052039655.1 Pararcticibacter sp. | reverse complement strand
AACACTATATGGATATGATGGTGAACGATCACGTTGAAACCATCGATATGTTCGATGATGCTGCTAAAAATGAAACAGATGCCGAGATTAAGGCTTTCGCTGCTAAAACAGCGCCTGTTTTGAAGACGCATCTTGATTCAGCCAAGAGAATAAACGAGGCAGTAAAAAAATAATAATGCCACAGGAAAACGCAAAAGAGGCTGCCTTTTTGGGCAGCCTCTTTTGCGTTTAGAATTTTTTAAAAGCAGATTCAAAGATCCCTGAACAAGAGAATCTAATCCCTTTTGCAGATAACATTTTTTTACAAAGCCGCTTGTCTCTCTTTGTTGCCGTATCCTTTGCTGAGCATTAAAATACCCTATCCTGAACTTTAGGCCTGTTAAGTTGTTGTAAGGTTAATGAAGAAAAAGATACTGGTTGCCAGCATCGCAGTCGTGCTGGTTGCACTCGGATCCTATTTATACCTGAAATTCCGCAAACTTGATGATTTTGAACCGCAGCTTAAAGAAAAGCTGCAGCAGATAGTTGCAAAAGGCAGCAATGGACTCTATAAGCTTAACGTAGAAAAGATAAATGCCGATGTAGTCAATTCAAGGATCATACTTTCAAATATCCTTATCACTTACGATTCAGTGGTCTACCATCGGCTAATCAGTGAAAAATCGGCTCCCGCAAACGTGTTTGACATCAGGTTGCGCTCGCTTGCGGTAGATGGCATTACCCCCAAAGACCTCATCACCCGGCAGGATATCCGCTTGAATGTTGTTTTAGCAGATAAGCCGGTGGTCAATATCTACCACCATAAGGATGCCGTCAATGATCAGAAAAAAGAAGGTAAAAGCGTGTATCAGCTTATCCGGGAGGAAATCGGAAGTTTCGGTGTGAAAAAGCTGTCTCTGACGGAGGTTGACTTTACATACCATAAATCCGGGGACAAGGTACAGACCAGCTTCAAAGACCTGATGATCGACCTGGATAATATTCTGATTGATGAAGAAACCCAGCACGATACCAGCCGTTTTCTATATGCAAAAGATGCGCTGATCTCCCTGCGGGACTTTAAACATAAAACGGCCGACAGCATCTATAATTTCAGGCTCGACAGTATTTCCATCCATGCTGGCAGGAACGAGGTGAACATTAAAAAACTAAGAGTAGAACCCCGTGCGGGCAAAATGGCATTCAGGAAGCAGGTGAAGACAAGAAAAGACCGCTATGATATCACCATTAACAACATCGTGCTTAAACAAACCGACTGGTGGCGGTTTATCCAGGACGACGGCCTTTTCGTAGAGGACGTCTGGATTTCGAATGGCAGGATAGAGATCTTCAGTGACAAGGGGATACCGGGGAGTAATGAAAAGAAGATCGGAAACTATCCTCATCAGCAACTCTTCAAGATGGATATGCCGCTGTTTGTGAAAAAGATTAATGTCAGGAACCTCGATATTACTTACAGTGAGCTGAATATAAAAACCGGGAAGGAGGGGGACATTATTTTTCAGAACACCTTCGCCACCGTCAGCAACATCACCAATATGCCGGAGCACATCGTGAATAATGGCATTTTGAAGATTGACGCGACCACCCGGTTTATGAAAACGGGTTCCCTGAAAGCGGGTTTCAGGTTTAACCTGGCGAGGCAAAAAGAGGGTATCTTTTCTGTTTATGCCGATCTTCAGAATATGAACGGCACGGCACTCAACGCCGCTACAGTTCCTCTTGGATCGGTAGAGATTCAGCAGGCAAAGATAAACCGGTTCAAAGCAGACATAGACGGAAATAACTATACTGCTACAGGCCGTATATTTGTCACTTACGACGACCTTAAGATCAGCGTACTGAAAAAAGATGAAAAAGCAGAAACGTTTCCTTCCTCTTTCCGCCGTCCGCTCAACCGCTCATTCTTTTCCCTCATCTGGAAAACAATTTTTAACGGACTGAAAGAACCTGTTGGAATTTGAGCAGGAAGGATTGTATAATTGTAGAAAAATAAAATTATGGATCAGCCTATTGTCACCGGTATCCTTTCATATGGCATGTCCGGCCGTGTTTTTCACGCACCTTTTGTAAATACCAACAAGGGATTTCGTTTACATGCTGTAACCGAAAGAAGCTCAAAGAATGCTCAGAAACATTATCCTGAGGTGATCAGCTATAATTCCGTAGAGGAGCTTCTGAATGACCAGGATATTGAGCTCGTCATTGTAAACACCCCCAACAACACACATTTTGAATATGCACTGAAGGCCCTCCAGGCAGGCAAACATGTGCTGGTGGAAAAACCTTTTGCTGCTACTTCTGCTGAAGCAAAACAGCTGTTCGATCTTGGAAGGGAAAAAGGATGTAAAGTGATGGTTTACCAGAACAGGAGATGGGACTCAGATTTTCAGCAGGTAAAGTCTGTCATTGGCGGGGGACTTCTTGGAAAGCCGATGGAGGTCTATTTCAGGTACGACCGTTACCGGAGAGAGATCAGCAAAAAGACATTCAAAGAAGAGAACCTGCCCGCAAGCGGCCTTACCTACGATCTTGGCCCGCATCTGCTGGATCAGGCCATCAGCATCTTTGGCAAACCCGCTTCTTTCTCGAAGACTACAGGCATCTTCCGTCCCGGGTCGCAGGTAGATGACTATGTGCATTTTCATCTTAAATATGAAGGAGGCCTGAACGTATTTCTTACTTCAAGTCTGCTGGTCGCCCAGCCCTTGCCGTCATTTGTGGTTCATGGTACGGAAGGTACATTTATTAAATCGCGTACCGATGTACAGGAAGCCCAGTTAGAGAAGGGAATATCTCCGATTGAAGAGGGATATGGCGTTGAACCTGACGGCTCAGAAGGGCAGCTTACCACTATAGATAAGGAGGGAAATAAACAGTCGCAATATCTTACGTCCCTGAGGTCTACCTATAATCATCTCTTCCAGGCTGTATTCGTCTGTATCCGGAAAAATGAGCCTTTTCCAGTCGGCGAAGAGGAGATCATGTGGCAGATGGAGATACTGGAGAGCTAAATTTCCGGGCAGCCATGTTTTTTTAAAACAGGCAGATTACTAAGCTGTTTAATAGGCAGATAAAACAATCTGCCAGATGGAAACGATAAAACAAAATGGATATACAAAGATCAGCCGGCCCGGTCTGACATACTTTACCGTAGCCCCGGGAGTATGGGGTATGAGGATAGTTTTTGTAAATGTTTACCTCATTGCAGCGGGAGACGAAGGAAGCAATAACTTTATACTGGTTGACGCAGGGCTTAAAGGTTCTGGTAACAAAATCGTCCGGATGGCCGAAGATATCTTTGGCCCCGGCGCAAAACCTGTAGCCATCGTGCTCACGCACGGGCATTTCGATCATGTAGGATCACTTGAAGAATTGCTCACTGTATGGAATACCCCCGTTTACAGCCATTACCTCGAGCTACCTTACCTTAAGGGGATCTCCAGCTATCCGCCGCCTGATCCGATGGTGGGCGGGGGACTTATGAGCATGATGTCATGGATG
Source organism: Pararcticibacter sp. (assembly GCA_052039655.1). GTDB lineage: Bacteria > Bacteroidota > Bacteroidia > Sphingobacteriales > Sphingobacteriaceae > Arcticibacter. Next base: position 329 of record JBQGEO010000407.1, on the reverse strand, counting down.
TTCCCTAAGCGGCCAAAAGATCTTGGAAAAAGAATCCACCGCCTCGGGACAGATGATGCGGTGCCGGGTCTTCCGGAATGGCGCTTCATACATGTACCCGGACATTCACCCGGCCAGATCGCCCTCTTCAGGGAAGCCGACAGGACGCTGATTGCAGCTGACGCCTTCGTTACCACAAAGCAGGAATCTGCTTTTTCCGTCATCACTCAAAAGAAGCAGCTCTCAGGCCCTCCGAAGTATTTTACTATTGACTGGAATGCATCAGCAAAGTCAGTTGCGGCATTATCTGCACTCGAGCCTGAAACTGCTGCAACAGGGCATGGCTATCC
>JBQGEO010000406.1:0-2033 GCA_052039655.1 Pararcticibacter sp. | reverse complement strand
GAACATATCGGCATTATGGATGTAGCCGGTGAGGGTGAGTTGCAGGTAATACAATTGAGAGAGGATAAAAACAATATATCCGACGGGCACATCAATATTTTCATCAGGAACGGTAAGCTTTATTCGCTTCACTGGTGGTTTCCTTGTTAAGAACACAGCGGGCCAAACACGTATTATGATCAGCAAAATTCTTAAATCTCTTTTATTTCTTGTAATACTCACTGCCACATCCAGTGCAAAAACATTCGAATTAACATCGGTAAATCAAGCCAAACCTTTCAGCCTGCGTATCTATTGCACTGCTGAAGGCAAAGCAGCCTTCGTACAATACAACGGCCAAAAGGATTTCATACCATTACGCCTCAGAAAGTTCACCAAAAGCGCTCTAACCAATACAAATAAACAGCCTGAAGGATACTATTACGAGTGGGAGGAATTTTTGAATGAAAACGTAACGGGCATCTATACCATCACAGAGCATTCGGGAAGCGTGACTGAAGCGCGGTATATACGTAATAAAGATGGCCGTCGGTTTAATCTGGCAGCAGCAAATAAAGATACCTCTCCAGATCAGGTTCAAAAATACCTGCTGCATGGTGTGCTCATCACCTTTACATGGGCCAGTACAGACGAACAGTTCATGCTCACCTATCCCGATGGAAAAGTAAACACACCCAACTTCATATCACTGGATGCGCCGGATGTCATAAGGTCATGTTATATTAAGGACTACAATTTTGATGGTTACGATGATCTGGCCTTCTCTCTTCCGGATGCCGGTATGGGTGTTTACCAAATGTTTAATATTTGGCTTTATGACCCGGCTGCCAAACGTTTCAAGCCATTGCAGGAAAGCCAGGACACGCGCGCGAAATGTTCATGCCTTTGCGATGTTACTCTGGACACCAAACAAAAGCTTCTCTATACGGCTTGCCGGGGCGGCGCACGCTGGTGGCAGGATGTTTACCGGATAGGAAAAGACAACCGGTTGATCTGGCTGAGATCTGCAGAAAGGAAGTAAAATGCCTCCCTCCTGCTGAGACCATCATAATTACTTCGAAGATATGTTCCTTGTAACAGGAAGCCCATTCATCCAGAAGCGCGAATTTCATGATCATTCGTTTACGGCAGGAAACGTACCAGTTGCTTTCATCCAATAGTAACGAGCCATGAGTGCATCATATATTGACTGTATATAATTCTCTTCCGCCGTTGCGATGGTTCTCTCACTTTCCAATATCTGAGCGTATTGAAACATTCCCAATTTAAATTGTTTTTGGTTGCTTACAAAGATCGTTTTAGACAGCTCATAATTAGCCCGGCTTTTTTCAAGGTTATATGAACTCGTCGTAATTCTTGCTAATGCCTGATTGATTTCGAACCGGACGTCCGATAACCCTTGTTCCAAATCGAAACCAGCCTGCACGGATCGCAATTGATGTTCACTGATCGTACTGCTGTTCTTTAAATTGAAGGTCAGGGGTATGCTGACTTTTAAACCGGCATAGCTATACGGAGTCCACCAGTCCCGGTTCGAATAATCGAAATTTTTATATTGAAACTGATGTCCATAGCTGGCATAAAGCGCGATGGATGGTAAAGCGTTCTGCCTTGCCTTCCTGATTTGAAGGGATGCATTCTCCCGGAGCAGCTTTAACTGCTTTATCTCCGGCCGGTTTTCTCCGTCAATACCATCCTGAGATAAGGGCGAGGCAATGAAAACAGACTGAATGCTATCTCTGATAACCAAGGTTTCTGACCCGGGAACATTCATTTGATACTTCAGCTCATTGAAAGCTAAATCATAGTCCTTTCCTCTGGTTTTACTGGAGGCAACAGCGTTCTGATAATCGAGCCGTGCCTTTAAATAATCATTCTCGATCATTGCACCCAATTTATATTTCCCTTCCGCCATTTGCATATATTCATAATACCGCCTTTCATTCTCTCTGGTCAACTTGTATTGCATGTCTTTCAGCAACACATTCAGGTAGGACTCTGTAATGGCAAGCCTGATCTCGTTCTCCGAGATA
>JBQGEO010000405.1:0-9854 GCA_052039655.1 Pararcticibacter sp. | reverse complement strand
GGCTGCAACATAATCGCTGTTGCCCGAAGATATTAATCTGAGTTCGCTGAGTATCCTGGAGGGCAGTGGCTTATTCCAGCCCGGTAATGCTTTTCCGGATATATCATATGCGAGAATTGTTGTCTGTGCCGGGATAAATATTCTGGTGTCCTTGATATTACTGCTGCTGATAGTCATCCCGGCAGAAGCAATAAACGGAAGGTCAGCCGGAAATCCCTGCCGGTTTGTGCCATTTACATCAATATGGTATAAGTTACGGCTCGTATTGAACAGAATGGAGCCGTCACTCAACTGATGCACAGAACCTTCAATTCCGCCGTCTATCTGGTACGCCCATAAGCGCTTTCCGTCTGCAGACAGGGCATACAGGTTATTAACATTATCCTGTACCAGCACCATGTTTTTATCTCCGTTTTTAAGGATCCATGGAGTCGATCCTATACGAGCATTCATCTTAAACTTCCATACGGATTTTAATTCTTTCCTGCCGTTTGACAAATAATTTGCATATAGATTCACCTGGAAATGATTCCTGTCCGAACTCCATTGCCAGGAAAGCCCGTAGAAGTTTTTAATTTCATAGTGATCGTTTTCAAACGTATCAGCATATCCCCTTTTCAGGACCTTATTAATGATATGTTCCGAACTCTTTGTGTTTACGAAATAGAGGATATTGCTTTTGTTAGCAACCAGCTGATCATGTTCTGCATACTCTTTCGTTTTTGAAATAAAGCGGCCGCCGGAATAGTCACTCAGATAATTCAGGATGACGCTCTGTGAATTGGATACGATCAAATAATTGTCGATCACTGTAAAGTAAGGACGTACAAACGATTTAAAAGGGTCGCCGAAGTAGTAATACAGCAGGTTGGAATTATTGAACCTGGCGATATTGTCACTCACTTGCTGGCTGATCAGTTTTAAAGTGAAATTAACCTTGGTGCCGTTTGAAAGCTTAACAATGCCCAAATTTTCCCTGGTTTTCGTTTCGATAAGTGCGAATTCATTTGATATAAACGGCTTAATGTCTGTCTCGATGTTGACGCCGCTCTGATTTCTGATCAACTTTATCTGGCTTTGCAGACGTTTCAGGTCTCCTTTTTTGTTAATGTATCTGAGTAACTGTGTGTGGAACTTTTTGTAGTCAGAATATGCAAATAGAATCGAATTAGCTGTGTTATCCGGCAGGAAATTCTTAAGCTGGTTCAGCACAGGCCGCTGATTCAGAAAGAGGTTCAGATAAGCCGGTTCTGAAGTGTCCGGAGTGCTGATGCCGTTAAACATTAAAGCATTGTGTTTGAAATTCATATTAAGAGAGGATATTCCCTTAAGCTTTTTTAACAGAGCAGAATTGCCGTCCGGTTTTCCACGCGTAAATGAGGCAAGGAAACCAGGGAGGGTAGTATGATTAATGAACAAGCTGACAGGAGAGCTCAGTTTTTTTGAACTATTCTCGTCTATTTCATCAACAAAATCCTGACTTATTTTCCTGGACTCAGGTTCAGATACCCGCAGAAGCAGGTCTTTAGAAAAGCTTGCAGATACCAGATCGTCCGATATCAGAAGGAAGAAGGGCCGGTTGACAGCACTGAACTTAAGGCTGTACAGATGGGGAAGTGTTTCACTCTTCACTGATACTCCTTTTATTCCCGATGAAAAGAACTTGTCGGGGGATATCTTCTTACTTAGCGCTATAGAGAAGAGCATATCAACCGAGTCGGCCTTTTGAGGATGGAAAGACACAAAGATTTTTTGTTGCTGTGTTAATTCTTTTATGGCTGGCTGTTCTAGCAATAATGTTTTTAACTGGGTTAATTCAGAGGCTCTTGACTCACCTAGTATAGCATTGAAGAGTTCATAGTTCCGGAAGATATCGTAAAATGACTCGTCGTTGTTAAAACTCATGACGACCGCTGCATCATAAGGTATATATTTTAATACTTTTGCGTTGTTGTTGTTGCTAACAGAGATTACAGAAAAGTAGCGAACTGCCAGGAAAGCAATGATAATTAATAAAACAGAACTCAGAATAATTATTTTCCTCATGGTCTGTCAGCAAAAATACTTTTTTACAGTTAACAGGGTTTATTAATTTAGTATATTTTAAAACGTATGAACAGAAAAATTATCATCACAGCTTCTGTTTTTGGAATTCTCGCCGTTATTCTTGGAGCGTTTGGTGCACACGGGTTAAAAGCCAGAATTTCTGCATCGGATCTTGAAAACTGGAAAACCGGTGTTAGTTATCATTTTTATCATACTCTGGCTTTATTATTTCTTTCTACAATTGCTAAATACCGCGATGGGTTCATCAATATAGCTTATTATGCATTTACAGTGGGAATAGTTTTTTTCTCGGGGTCACTATATCTTCTGTCAACGAGGTCTGTTACGGGCTTGCCGGCCGGGATTCTCGGCCCGGTAACACCTATTGGAGGAATGTTTTTCATTGCAGGCTGGTTGTTCCTGCTTCTTGCTGCCATAAAAAATAAATAATGCTTGAACTGAATGAAGGAAAGAGGGATGACAGGACCTTCTTTGCTGATGTTATACTTCCCCTGGCGATTTCGAAGACCTACACATACAGGGTACCTCAGGCCCTGAAGGCGCAGGTTGCTGTTGGGAAAAGAGTTGTTGTTCAATTTGGTAAAAGCCGAATATACACAGCTATCGTTTATCACATCAGTGAAACACCTCCTCAGTTGTACGAAGCCAAATATATCATGGATGTCCTGGATGAGATTCCTGTTGTAAATGCGCATCAGATCAATCTTTGGGAGTGGATTTCATCCTACTATATGTGTCACATCGGAGAAGTGATGCAGGCAGCCCTTCCTTCTGCCCTGAAGCTGGCCAGCGAAACGAGAGTGGTATTAATGAAAGATGCTGTTTATGATAAAAGCGAGCTTTCCGACAAGGAGTTCCTTATTATGGACGCGCTTGAAATACAACCGGAGTTGAAGGTGAGCGATATTGTAAAACTACTCGGCCAAAAATCGGTGTTCAGGCTGCTGAAATCGCTCTTTGAGAAGGGTATTATTCATATCTCTGAAGAAATAGCTGAACGCTTCAAGCCTAAACAGATAACGTTTTTGCGGTTGAACAGTTATTACGACGAGCCTGAAAACAAAAGAGCACTTTTTGAGATACTTGAGAAAAGCCCTAAGCAGCTGGAAGTTCTTCTGGCTTATATGAAATTAAGCAGGAATGACCCGTCTGTGCCTAAAAAAGATCTTCTCGAGGAAAGCGGCAGCAGCAGTGCTGTTTTGAAAACCCTGGTCACGAAAGAAATCTTTATTTCCGAAAGCCGCGTGGTAAGCCGCCTCTACGAACAAGATCAGGCTTTATCTCCCGAATTCAGATTAAGTGATGAACAGCAAGCAGTATCAGACTCCATAAGAACTCATTTTCAGGATAAGGACGTTACGTTATTGCATGGGGTGACCTCTTCGGGTAAGACTCAACTATACGTAAAACTGATAGAGGAAGTGATCCAAAACGGAAAACAAGTGCTTTATCTGTTGCCCGAAAACGCCCTGACTACCCAGATCATTGAGCGTCTCCGCGCGTATTTCGGAAAGAAGATCGGGATCTATCATTCGAGAATTGGTGATAACGAGAGAGCTGAGGTATGGAATAAAGTTCTGAATAAAGAGTATTCCGTTGTCCTCGGTGCGCGATCAGCTGTATTCCTCCCCTTCTCGGAGTTAGGACTTATCGTGGTGGACGAAGAGCACGAATCTTCTTACAAGCAATACGATCCTGCTCCCCGTTATCATGCCCGTGATACTGCCATATATCTCGCTCATCTGCACCGGTCGAAGGTACTTCTGGGCTCTGCTACACCATCTCTGGAAAGTTATTATAATGCTAAAACCGGTAAGTATGGCTTTGCAGAGCTTAAGCAACGGTATGGCGATTCAACCCTTCCGGTGATACAAGTGGTGAGCATAGCAGAGGAGACGAGCAGGAAGACCATGCAATCGCACTTTACCAGCGTGCTGGTGGCCGAGATCAAACAGGCACTTGCAAGAAAGGAACAGGTAATTCTGTTTCAGAACCGGCGGGGGTATACGCCGATGCTCATCTGTAAAACCTGCGGCTATATCCCGCAGTGTATTCATTGCGATGTAAGTCTTACCTTTCATAAAAGCACAGGCAAGCTGCACTGCCATTATTGTGGATATAAACAGGATACCGTTTCGGTGTGCCCGGCATGCGGGTCCACGCATATCGAACAGAAGGGTTTCGGCACTGAAAAAATAGAAGATGACCTGCAGTTTATTTTCCCTGACGCCAGGATCAGCCGTATGGATCTTGATACAACGCGCAGTAAAAATAGCTTTCAAAGGATTCTGAACGATTTTGAAGATCAGAAAATAGATATCCTTGTCGGGACGCAAATTGTGGCCAAGGGACTTGACTTTGATAAGGTTACCCTCATCGGTATCATCAACGCTGATGCTTTGCTGAACTATCCCGATTTCAGAGCCTTTGAAAAAAGCTTTCAGCTTTTATCCCAGGTAGGAGGAAGGGCCGGACGGCGTGAAAGGCAGGGAAAGGTCATTATTCAATCCCATAATATTCATCACCGGGTGATTGACCAGGTGATTCACCATAATTATGAAGGACTTTTCAGAACTGAAATGACCGAGCGGAAGAGCTTCCATTATCCGCCTCTGTACAGGATGATCCGTATTGATGTTAAAAATAAAGATCAGTTTGTATTGAATGAAGCTGCTCAGCGGCTCGCCGTGGAGTTGAGAAATGTACTGGGCGGGAGAGTGCTTGGTCCGGAAGACCCGCTTGTTACACGGGTGCGGAATTTCTTTATTAAGACCATGTATATAAAGATTGAACGGGAAGGGATTTCGGTCAGTAAAGTAAAGGATTTTCTGAAGTCTGCTTTATTAGCTTTCGACACAGACAAGCGGAATAAGGGAACGATAGTGCAGGTAGATGTCGATCCGTATTAGCCGGTTCGCAGCTCTGCGACCGGAAGACTCCGGTTTGATCCCTGGAGGTGCGAAAGATCGTGTTTAGTTAATTTCTCCAAAATTGTATTGGAGGGACAGCATTCCAAGGGGTTTGATGAGGTATTCCCAGTGGTGCTTGTTCTGAACAGAATTGCTGCCATTGTTTTCCTCCCGTCGCTCTTGACTGTATAATACATCAAATGTGCCTTCTGCTGCTACTGTAAAGTGATTTACAAGGTTCAACTTCACGCCAAGGACCGGAGAGAGGGAGAGCCCGTTTTTTTCAGTCTTTACGTCGTAAGGGGAGGCGATGATCTGCCTGTCGGTTGCCCTGCTGTATGCATCTCCTTTAAAAACACTTCTTTTAACTCCCAGATCAAATCCAAAATATGGCTGAACAGATGAATATATGATGTTTTTCTCAAAACCTGCTTTTATATGACTATCTGTTAATCGTCCCCGGAGAGGGTTGTATTCGTCAGACCGGTTGGTAAAAGAAAGGTGTTGCGAGAAAAAGTTGCCTGATAATCTGTAGCTTATTTGTTTATCGTTATATTTCAGGATAATGCCATTGAATTTTGAAGTCCTGAGCGCATCCGGATCAGTCTGATCCAGAATTTTGGGGAAGGCTTCAACACTTAAAAATTTGAATCCTATACTATAGGAGTACAGTGTAGCGTTATTATACCCTGACGTGTAAGGTTGTGCTCCTGCGGAGATATTTCCAGGTTTGCTGGTTTGAGAAAAAGATGAAAGACAAAGAAAAATCAGGACCGATAGTACAATTGATTTCATTTGTGTGGTTGAATTTTAAATAAGCACTGATGCAGATATCATGAATTAGCACTGTGAGCTACGGTAAATACCCAGATCGATTAATTGCTTCCAGTTAAAAATAGCACCCCAAAGATATTTTATAGAACTGGCTAAGAACGGGATAAAAATAGGAATTGCTTTTTATTATTAAATGAATTTCCGGAAGTTTATTTTTGTTCGGGATGGCTTATAAGTTTGTTGATAATTACCGGGAAAAGGGTGCCCGGAAAAAACTGGTAACACAATTAAAAGATGACCGGAAAATAGAAGATAAAAGAGTGCTTGAAGCGATAGGGAGGGTTCCCCGTCATTTCTTTTTCGATGAAACATTCTGGAATCAGGCCTATAAAGATATTGCCTTTCCGATCGGTGAAGGCCAGACAATTTCCCAGCCCTACACGGTTGCCTATCAGACTCAGCTTCTCCATGTAAACGAAGGCGACAAGGTACTCGAAATAGGTACGGGCTCAGGTTATCAAACCTGTATCCTTCTGGAACTGGGAGCAAAGGTTTACACTATTGAAAGGCAGGAAAAGCTTTTTCTGCGTGCCAAGCTTTTTTTATCGAAAATGGGGTATGCGGCAGAGTTCTTTTGTGGCGACGGCTCGAAGGGAATACCCGCGCACGCTCCTTACGATAAGATACTGGTGACAGCCGGAGCTCCGTTTGTGCCCGATGTGATGCTAAAGCAGTTGAAGATAGGAGGAACGATGGTAATCCCTGTCGGAGACGAAAAAACGCAGAAGATGATTACGGTTATCCGGGTAAGTGAAACGGATTATGAACGAATAGAATTGGACACTTTCCGGTTTGTACCTTTGGTGGGAGACCAGGCCTGGTAGGCCGGTTCTCCAGTATCCATTCACCGCTATCTTTTCATGACCCGATCAAGCTCTATCTTACTTTCCCTTTCTTTTATTGTTTCTCTTTTATCAAATGCTTTCTTTCCCTGAGCCAGGGCAATTTCCAGTTTGGCGAAGCCCCGTTCACTTATAAAAAGGTATAAGGGAACAATGGTATAGCCTTTCTCTTCTGTTTTATCTTTAAGTTTCTTTAACTCTTTTTTAGTGAGCAGCAGGACCCGGTCGCGTTTTGATTCATGGTTATAGAAAGATCCGTGTGAGTACTCTGCTATGTGCATGTTTCTGACATAAAGCTGGTCGTTCAAAAAAGCGCAGAATGAATCATTCAGATTCGCTTTTCCTTCCCTGATCGATTTTATTTCTGTGCCAAGGAGCTGGATCCCTGCCGTGTACTTATCCAGGATATGATATTCGAAATATGCTTTTTTATTCTTTACACTTGTGTTCATTGGATATGTTGCTGAAAGCTGGCAGGGGAACTTCCATTTTCGTCCGCCCGGCCAGGTAATTAAACAATAAAAATGTTCTCTGCAAACTTTTGGGAGACAGTTGTCCTGGTGTCGTTAATGACAATTTCCATCGAACCGTCATACGCCTGGCGGCCGAGAACTTTTATTTCGGAATCAATACCGAGATGCAGTTGACTTACATACTGAAGGAACGCCGCTGAATTGTCTTTTACTGCGACCATCCGGCATTGAGTTCCCTCCTGGACTTCCGAAAGTGTTTTTTTATAGGAGGGTTTCAGGTTGCCCTGAGCATCGGGTATGGCGTCGCCGTGGGGATCATATTCCGGAAAGCCCAGGAACTTGTCTAGCTTATCCACCAGTTTGGCCGATTGAATATGTTCCAGTTGTTCCGCTACTTCATGAACCTCATCCCAGGTGAAATCCAGTTTCTCGTAGAGGAATGTTTCCCAAAGCCGGTGTTTTCTTAATACCTCGACCGCCTTTCTTCTGCCCTCGTCATACAGCGATATTTTGCCGTATTTTTCGTACGATATAAGTTTTTTCTCTTTTAGTTTTCTGAGCATGTCAGTTGCGGTAGCTGGTTTTACGCCCAGATATTGCGCAAGCTGATTCGTCCCCGCCTCATTTTTATGTTGTTCCTCCAGGGTAAGAAGCAGCAACGCTTTAAGATAATTCTCTTCTGTAAAAGAAAGCATACGGCAAAAGTACAAAAAGCTAACCTTTTAATAACTCGGAAATCTTTTTAGGGTTTCCGACAATCCATACAATATCGCCTGCCTTCAGCACATACGAAGATTCGGGGTTCAGTATCCTCTGGTTATTACTTTCAATACCCACTATTAATCCCTGGGTTTTCTCCCTGATTCCTGAATCCCTTATGGAAAGATTGCATACGGGCGAGGAGCTAGAAAGATCAACCCTCAGCAATTTCATGTCCTTCTTTGTGCCCTGGATGACAGGGTTAACCAGCTCCGACACCTCAATCTGGCGCTTAAGTGCTTCCAGCTGATCGTCAGATCCGATAACGGTGAGCTTATCGTTGGGGAATAGTCTTTCGTCTCTCCCCGGAGTTGCAATAACGAGTTTCCCCCGTTCAATGAGAGCAATGTTTACCCCATATCGCTCGCGGACTGCCAGTTCCTGTAAAGTTTGCCCGATAAGCGGGGACTCAGGTGCTACAACCAGTTCAGAAAGGTGCGTATCCCAGGGAACGAGTGTATTTAGCTCTGAATTCTGACTTTCCCGGTCATTCAGATTTTCAAGGAAGCGGTTTTCAATCCTACTGTAGAATGCCTGCAGCTTCTTTGACAGAATCGCAATCATGATCACGATAGTAATCAGGGCGATGGTTATCGCCAGCACCGCATTGAAAAATATATTGATCAGAAAACCAATGTAAATAATAGCGAGAATAATCCGGACTGCTTCAATCGTAATAATGGGACCCCTGTTGTATCGCTTATTCAGCCACAAATTAGCGTACGCTTTTTTCTCGATCCTTCTCAGTGCAAAAGCCCACAGAAATGGAGCCATTAGAATAAAAGATACAGAAAGGCTGATCACTGACCCTTTCGTTCCGTTAGAAATATTAGCCGTAACAAATGGATGAATGAAGCGGCTGGATGCGTAAAGTATGGCAATAAGGATAACGGAATGAACGACCGCATTCAGCAGATATGCTCGAAGTAATTTTTTCCAGTTGCTGGTAGTGGTAATGTTCTGAGCATTTGTGCTGTAATCATTTAAGCTTTTTACCCATTTTTCCGGTAATTTCTTCTCCAGGTAACTGGAAAAAGGCTCAGACAGCTTAATCAGATAGGGTGTGGTAAAAGTGGTGATTGCAGACACGGCCACAGCAATGGGATAAAGGAACTCATTTGTAACCTTCAGATCCAGACCCAGTGTTGCAATGATGAAGGAGAACTCGCCGATCTGTGCCAGGCTCATACCTGCCTGTACCGCAGTTTTAATGGGCTGCCCCGACAAGATAGCACCGGTTATAGTGCTGATTAACTTACCTGCTACGGTTACAGCGGTAATAATAACAATTGGCACAGCAAAGTCTTTCAGGATAGCGGGATTTATAAGCATACCTACAGAAACAAAGAAGACGGCTGCAAACAGATCTTTAACTGACTTTGTGAGGTGTTCGATTCGCTCTGCCAGAGTAGTCTCAGCAAGGATAGATCCCATAATGAAAGCGCCTAAAGCCGGAGAGAAACCTACTTTTACTGCCAGGATCACCATCAGCAGACAAAGAGCAAGAGAAACAATCAATAAGGTTTCTTCATTCATCAGTTTTTGAGTCCTTTTAAGAAATGTTGGTATCAGGAAGATTCCTCCCAGAAACCAAAGGATCAGGAAAAAGCCGAATTTCAGAATGGAGAAGATCATTTCGGAGCCTTCAAAGTTACGGCTTACCGCTACTGTTGAAAGTACAACAAGCAGGAGAATGGCAACGAGGTCTTCCACAATAAGGACTCCGACTACAAGCACCGCACACTTTTTGTGCTGGATCTTCAGTTCATCAAAGGCCGGGCTAATCAGAGGTGTGGAAGTTATGGACAGGATCCCTCCCAGGAATATGCTGTCCATCAATGTCCAGCCCATCAATTGTCCGGTGAGATATCCGATCAGAAGCATAATAACAGCCTCGGTAACCCCCGTTACAGAAGCTGCTGCGCCCACTTTCGCGAGCTTTTTAAAGCTGAATTCGAGTCCCAGGCTGA
>JBQGEO010000404.1:0-3121 GCA_052039655.1 Pararcticibacter sp. | reverse complement strand
CTGCATGGGCTCGTGGACAAGCCTGGGCTTTGTACGGGTATACGATGTGTTACCGCGAAACCCGCGACAGAAGATACCTCAGGCAGGCGGAGCAAGTGGCGAACTTTATTCTCCGCAACAAAAATCTCCCAACTGATATGGTGCCATACTGGGATTTTGACGATCCGGGGATCCCGAATGTTTCCCGCGATGCCTCTGCTGCAGCTATTATCTCTTCTGCATTATACGAGCTGAGTACTTACAGTAAAAAAGGGAAAGAGCTTAGAAGTGCATCTGACAAGATTCTTCGTTCTTTGACTGAGAAGTATACCAGCAAGCCGGGTGAGAACGCCGGATTTATTCTTGATCATAGCACCGGGCACAGGCCCGCAAATAGTGAAATCGACGTTCCGCTTATTTATGCCGATTACTACTACCTTGAAGCCCTGCTGCGCTGCAAGCATTTAACAGAAGGTAAGAAACTTTAAAAAGCGAAGCGTAAATTACTGGTTATTTACAATTGTAGTCTGGAAAGACTGCTTTGGTGCTTACATTTGCAGGAAACCAAACAAAATGAATTCTTACCAGCAGCTTTTTGAGAACAATAAAAAGTGGGTTGCTCAGAAGAAAGAAGGCCATCCCAATTTCTTCGAGGAACTCGCTAAAGAGCAAAAACCCGAGTTTCTTTATATCGGATGTTCTGACAGCCGGGTGCCTGCTAATGAAATTATGGGACTGGAGCCGGGAGATGTTTTTGTCCACCGGAACATTGCCAATGTAGTGAACAGCATAGACCTGAATTGCATGTCGGTGATTAATTATGCTGTCGTGCATTTAAAGGTTCAATACATTATTGTATGCGGCCACTATAATTGCGGAGGTGTAAAAGCAGCAATGGAGCCGAGAGACCTCGGGATCCTGAATCCCTGGCTCAGGAATATACGCGATGTCTACCGTCATCACCAGGAGGAACTGGACCGGATAGCTGATGATACAAAACGCTATAACCGGCTTGTGGAGCTTAATGTGGTAGAACAATGTATTAATGTGATCAAGACGGCAGAGGTACAGCAATGTTACAAAGCCAACGGTTTTCCCAAAGTAGCGGGTTGGGTATTTGACCTGCATAACGGGGATCTTATCGACCTGAACATAGATTTTGAAGAACAACTGGAGAAAATACAAAAGATCTATAATCTTGATGTATAGTTGTTTCGGAGTGAGATATACTTCTTTAGTGTGATAATGTTTAAAATTTAAAGCCTCCTTCTCCGGGAGGCTTTAAACATTCGGGCATCCTTGCTGTATATATTTTAGGGTCTCTTTATTGATGAGAACTTTATTAACCTTAAGATTGTTATGGCAAAAGTTGCAGAACAAGTAGTCGATATCCTGGTAGAAGCAGGTATCAAAAGAATTTATGCGGTTACAGGCGATAGCCTGAATGAAATAAATGATGCAGTCCGCAGGAACGGCAAGATTGATTGGGTACATGTGCGTCATGAAGAGACTGGTGCGTTTGCTGCGGGAGCTGAGGCTCAGCTAAACGGACTGGCCTGTTGTGCCGGAAGCTCTGGTCCCGGTCACGTTCATCTTGTTAATGGTTTGTATGATGCACACCGCTCGGGAGCATCTGTTATTGCAATCGCATCTACGTGTCCTTCCAATGAGTTCGGAACAGATTATTTCCAGGAAACCAATACGATCCGCCTGTTCGACGATTGCAGTTGTTATAATGTTTTGGCTAATACCCCAACCCAGGTGCCGCGTATGCTTCAGGCAGCAGTTCAGCATGCTGTTCATAAAAAAGGTGTAGCCGTATTGGGCCTGCCGGGGGACCTCGCCATGCAGAATGCAGAAAATGGCATGACTTCTACAAAAGCTTACCATACAGAAAGTATTATAAGGCCTTCTGATACAGAGCTGGCAAACCTGGCTAATTTAATATCTCAGTATAAAAAGATCACCATTTTCGGGGGGATTGGATGTGAGAATGCTCATGAGGAAGTGGTGGCCCTGGCGCGGAAACTAAAAGCTCCTGTGGGATATTCTTTCCGTGGTAAAATGGCTTTGCAGCATGATAACCCTTATGAAGTGGGCATGACAGGACTGCTTGGGCTTCCGTCTGCCTACCACAGTATGAAGGATGCTGAATTACTGATCCTCCTGGGAACAGATTTTCCCTATAGCAATTTTATTCCGGAAGATTGTAAAATTGTGCAACTGGATGTGAAACCCGAACGGATAGGACGAAGAGCGAAAGTTGATGTTGGGCTTCACGGGCAGGTGAAGGCTTCCTTACAGGCTTTGCTGCCCATTTTGGCTGAGAACACGGATGACAGTTTCCTTCGTCAGCAGCTTGATTTTTACGGGGAAGTAAAAAGAAAAATGCAGACTTATGTGGACGACAGGGGAGATGTCAATATCATACACCCGGAGTTTGTGGCTGCCGAAATTGACAAACTGGCTTCGGATGATGCTATTTTTACTGTTGACACGGGAATGTGCTGTGTTTGGGGTGCCCGTTACATCAGGGCTACGGGTAAAAGGAAGATGCTGGGTTCTTTTAATCACGGCTCCATGGCAAACGCATTGCCTCAGGCAATTGGTGCAGCGTTTGCTGCTCCCAACAGGCAGATCGTTGCTCTTTGCGGCGATGGAGGCCTGTCGATGATGCTGGGGGATATGGCGACTATCGTGCAGTATAATCTTCCTGTCAAACTGGTGGTGTTTAATAACCGGTCACTCGGGATGGTGAAGCTGGAAATGGAAGTAGCCGGCTTGCCGGACTGGCAGACCGATATGTATAATCCTGATTTTGCAGCACTGGCTCAATCGATGGGGATGAGAGGGTTTTCGGCTGCGGGACCTGGCCAGGTAAGAGATGCGCTGGTACAGGCTTTTGCTCACAATGGCCCGGCCCTTGTGAATGTTATGACAGACCCTAATGCCCTGGCAATGCCGCCGAAGACGGAATTTGACCAGATCCGTGGTTTTGCTATTTCTATGACAAAGCTCATGCTGAACGGAAAAATGGACGAAGTGATTGATACGATCAAATCAAACTACAAGCATATTAAAGATATGTTATGATCCCATAAAAAGAATTACTTTTGCGGGCTTACTTTTAAATTATTGAATG
>JBQGEO010000403.1:0-3672 GCA_052039655.1 Pararcticibacter sp. | reverse complement strand
GTACCTTGTAAAACAGGACAGCGGAAAATTATTCAAGAGGAACGGCAAGTACCAGTTGTATACCGTAGAGATGTTCGATTACATTTTTATGAATGCTTATAATTCTGACTTTGTTGCTTCCGGTCCGACCGGAGAGAAAGGAAAAGGTGGAAGTAATGAGTCGTATAAAGATAAGCTGAAAACGCTGCTGTTCAGCCCGGGCAGGCCTATAAAAGGTGTTCCTTTTATAGGGAATAAAACTCAGATCTTCAGTGCCAATATGAGGCAGTACTACGATTATTCTTTTTTTAGCGGTACCTATCTTGATTCAATCCCTGTTTATACGTTCAGGGTTAAAATGAAACCGGATCTCTCTTCATGGACAAAAGATGGCATCATGATCAGGGAATTGAATACGACGTTTGATAAACGGACATTTGAAATCCTGGGCCGTTCCGTGGATATGAAGTACGGAAACCTGGCGTTTGATTTTGATGTGAAGATGAATATCGAGATGGGATATTTTGATGGAGGAGAGACACTTCTGCCAACCAAAATTAGTTACCAGGGCAATTGGGACATTCCTTTTAAGAAGGAGGAACGCGCCAGCTTTCTTATCCTCCACAAAGGATACAAGAGGGAGAAGTAGTTCTCTTTTTTATTTGTGAATTTGCTTCTCAAAAGCAAAGGGCAGGGAAAGTTTACAGAAAAAGCAATTTATCTTGAAGCATTTTTCTAAGTTTGAAATTTCTTATAATTCTTTATGATCGCTAAGGAAACCGTAGAAAAGATATTGGAGGCCGCACGTATTGAGGAGGTTGTTGGCGATTTTGTTGGCCTGAAGAGGCGCGGGACAAGCATGATCGGGCTTTGTCCATTCCATAATGAGAAAACTCCTTCCTTCCATGTTGCCCCCGGAAAGGGTATTTATAAGTGTTTTGGGTGTGGCAAAGGAGGCGATTCAGTCCGGTTCATTATGGACCACGAAAAGTACTCTTACCCGGAGGCGCTTAAATATCTTGCGGCTAAATATCATATCGAAATAGAGGAGATCCAGCAATCGCCGGAGCAGCAGGAGGCTGATACAAGACGGGAAAGCTTGTATGTGTTATCGGGCCGGGCTGCAAAATTCTTTAGTGACACGATGTGGGAGTCTGACGAGGGTAAAACTATAGGCTTAAGCTATTTCAGGGAAAGAGGGTTCCGGGATGATATTTTAAAGAAATTTGAGCTCGGCTATTCTCCGGAATCATGGGACGCACTAACTCAAAAGGCGCTTTCTGAAGGCTTTAAGGAAGAGTATCTTACGGAAGCTGGATTGACGATAAAAAATGACAAGGGGAGGATGTACGACAGGTTTCGTGCACGGGTGATGTTCCCTATTCATAATTTTACCGGAAGGGTGATTGGATTTGGCGGACGTACGCTGAAGACGGATAAATCAATCCCTAAATACGTCAATTCTCCTGAAAGCGAGATCTATCATAAGTCTAATGTTCTGTATGGTCTGTTCTTCGCCAAGAAGTCCATCAAAGAATTGGATAATTGTTACCTGGTAGAGGGTTATGCGGATGTGCTTTCGGTTCATCAGGCAGGAATTGAGAATGTGGTTGCTTCCTCTGGTACTTCACTGACCACCGAACAGGTGAGGCTGATTGGCCGGTTTACCAAGAATATCACCATTCTTTATGACGGCGATGCTGCGGGGATCAAAGCTTCCCTGAGAGGCCTGGATATGATCCTGGAAGAGGGGCTGAATGTAAAAGTGGTTCTTTTTCCGGATGGTCATGATCCGGATTCTTATGTGAGGCAGATCGGGAGCAAGGAATTCAAGGCGTATATTGATAAAAACCAGAAGGATTTCATCCTCTTTAAGACCTCAATTCTTTTAAAGGACGCTGCCGGAGACCCAATTAAAAAGGCAGGCGTAATACATGATGTTGTTGAAAGTATCGCTAAGATCCCGGATAGTATTAAAGCTTCGGTTTTTATCAGCGAATGCAGTAACCTCATGCAGATGGAGGAGCGGATCCTGATCACGGAGCTTAATAAGCTGCGGCTGGGAAAAGCAAAGAAAGATAACAGGCAGGATGCTCCCGAACCTCTCCCGCCCCCTGATCTGATGTATCCGGATGAAGTGGGGAGCGTAAAAAAAGAGGAAGATGAGTACCAGGAAAAGGAAATCGTCAGGCTGCTGCTGAATTACGGGCATGAACTTGTGCACTGGGATGGCATCACGGATACTTATATAGCACCTTATATTATTGCGAACCTGGCGGATGTGACCTTTGATAATCCTGTTTGCAAATATATTATTGAAGAATATAATAAAAGAATGGAGAAAGGAGAACTCCCTGCCTCCCATGAGTTCATACAGCACGAGGATCCGAAAGTAGCCGAGCTGGCTGTATCGATGTTTTCTTCTCCATATGTGCTGAGTGAAAACTGGTTTGCGAAAAGGAAGATCTATGTGAAGAATGAGACAGAAAATATGCGTGCTACCATTCTTGGAGGGATCTTTCATTTGAAAAAGAGAAAGGTGGAGCAGATCCTGAAATCAATTATGGATGAGATCCAGGAGGAAAAGGATGAGGCGAACCAGGCGATCCTGATGCAACGATACCTGAGAGTGAAGGAGGTGGAAAAAGGTATTTCAGCTTTTCTTGGTTCTGTAATTGTCAAATAATGGCTGTTCATAACGATCTTGGACATAGGGGAGAGGCGATAGCAGCTCAGTTCCTGATGGACAAGGGGTTCAGAATCCTTCATACTAACTGGCTTTACGGCAAAGCGGAGGTAGATATCATTGCTGCTTATGAGCGTTATATCGTATTTGTGGAAGTAAAGACGCGTAGTTCTACTGATTTCGGACAGCCAGAAGAGTTCGTTTCATCATCGAAACAAAGAAGACTTCAATGGGCTGCTGAGGGGTATATTTATCAGGCTAAGTATAGAGGGGAGATCCGCTTCGATATTGTGTCAGTGCTTTTTGATATGAAGGGAAAGTATATTGTGCGGCATATTGAGGATGCGTTTTGGGGATTTTAAAGTTGTAAGTAGTAAGTTATAAGTAGTAAGTAACAAGGGGCGGTGGGGAAGAAAGTGATGGCATGCTATTGAAGGCTTGAAAGTGATTGTGTCGCTGATATTTGAGGGTCGCCAGTTAAAACTAATAGCCAATAGCCGAACGCCTGCAGCTAATAACTGACAGCCGATAGCTGATTGCCGGCAGCCAAATGTGAAAAACCTTTGCTTTGTCCGGTGGTTTTTGTTAATTCGTGTTGGATCTGAATAATTTTGATGTGATTATGCGGGTTCTGGTTGGATAAGAGGAGGGATGGCGAATCATTTTAAAGAATAAGTAATGAAAAAAATATTTGGCTTCTTAGTAATATCTATTTGTACTCTTTCTGCTTGTAAGACCAGGCAAGGTGCTGTCTATTTTCTTTCTCCTGAGGAAGGAAGTGCTGTGAGCAAGGGGAAAGCGATGACAATCAGGCTGGATGTGAGCAATGCTAGTTTTGACTCGATTAAATATTTGCTGGATACCAATGTGATCGCTTCGAAAACGGATACTTCGTCGGTGAGTGTGCCAACTACGGATTTGTCGTTTGGAGTACAGGTATTGTCTGCCAGGGTTTACCATTGGGCTGAATATCATGAGGTGAATAACAATGTTGTGGTGGTGGCATC
>JBQGEO010000402.1:0-6327 GCA_052039655.1 Pararcticibacter sp. | reverse complement strand
TCCTGCTAAACCGATAAACTTTTATTTGCTAAGATTACTCTTATGGTGAGATCTTGTTTCTTTTTTGTCTTGTTTTTACTTCCATTTCATCTGCTCTATGCTCAACCGAACGTTCATCCTCAGTCAAACGAATATGAGTGGCCCTCTGACCCTGCTGTCAAACAAAAGCTTGATAAGTGGCAGGATCAGAAGTTTGGAATGATCATTCACTGGGGGCTCTATGCGGTACCGGGAATGATTGAATCATGGGCGTTGTGTTCAGAGGACTGGATAGAACGGGATAGTACTCAGTCTTATGATGAGTTTAAAAAATGGTATTGGGGATTGAGCAAGAAATTCAATCCTGTGAAGTTTAATCCGGAGCAATGGGCAAAGGCAGGAAAGGATGCGGGGATGAAGTACCTGGTGTTTACAACAAAGCATCATGATGGCTTTTGTATGTTTGATACAAAGGAGACCGATTTTAGTATTGCAAAGGGGCCGTTCGCGGGGAATGCTCGTGCTGATGTGGCTAAGTATGTATTTGAGGCGTTCAGGAAGGAGGATTTTATGATCGGAGCCTATTTTTCTAAACCTGACTGGCATACTGAATATTACTGGTGGCCTAAATATGCTACTCCTGACCGGAACAATAACTATGATATCCGGAAACATCCCTGGAGATGGAATAAATATAAAGAGTATACCTTTAACCAGATCGGTGAACTGATGCACAACTATGGATCAGTAGATATTCTCTGGCTTGATGGGGGATGGGTAAGACCACTGGCGACTGTGAATGAGGAAGTTCGATCGTGGGGGGCTGCCATTCCTGCATGGAGCCAGGATATAGATATGCCCAAGATCGCGTCGATGGCGAGGAGTGCACAGCCGGGGATATTGATTGTTGACAGGACGGTTCATGGACCTTATGAGAATTACCAGACGCCTGAACAACGAATTCCGGAGAAGCTGATTGAGCATCCCTGGGAAAGTTGTATGACATTGGGTAATGCATGGGGGTATGTGGCAAATGATCAGTATAAATCAGCTTACCAGGTTATTCATTCCCTTATTGAGATAGTTGCAAAGGGGGGCAGCCTTCTTCTTGGGGTTGGTCCTGGCGCTGACGGCACGATTCCTTCTGAAGCTGTAAACCGTCTTATTGAAATTGGTAAATGGACATCGCTTAATGGTAAAGCTATTTATAATACAAGGACAACTTCTAATTACAAAGACGGAGACACGTGGTTTACTCAGGGAAAAGACGGAAAGCTGCGTTTTGCAATGGTTTGCGTGAAAGAGGGTACTGCTTTGCCACTTGAAGTTTCCTGGAAGGGTAATATCCCCAGGAAAGGAAGCAGAATGATTCTTTTGGAGACCGGGAAAGCTGTAAAATGGACTACAAACGGCAATTTAGTGAAGGTGACTCTTCCGGAGTCGTTGAAGACAAGTCCCGCTCTTGCTTTTTCTTTTGAAGTAAAGTAATACATAAATAGGCTATGAAAAATGGGCATATATATGTTTTGACTTTATCTGTGCTCCTGTGTTGTTCTGCAAAGGGACAAACATCATTTAGGGGGCTGGAACATCTGTTTACGGCCCCGGAGCATTATATATCGTATTATTCTTCTATATCTCCTGTTATAGATGGTGATATAGAAGAAGACGTTTGGAGGAATGCAGCATGGACTGATTTTTTTAAGGATATAGAAGGGAGAAAGAAACCTGACCCATATCTGAAAACCCGTGTGAAAATGGTATGGAATGACAGTTGTCTTTTTATCGCAGCAGAGCTTGAAGAACCTCATGTTTGGGCAAATCTTTCTAAACGGGACCAGGTGGTTTTCTATGATAATGATTTTGAGGTATTTATTGATCCTGATAATAATACTCACCAGTACTTTGAGATCGAAGTAAATGCTCTGAATACCATCTTTGACTTGTTTCTTTCGAAACCTTACAGAAATAATTCTGGTGCACTTATAAGCTGGGATACACCAGGCTTAAAGTCGGCCGTAAAAGTGTTGGGAACCATTAATCAGCCGGGTGATACAGATAAGGGATGGACTGTTGAAATGGCAATCCCATTTAAAGCGCTGACCATTGGTAATGATACAAAGGTTCCGAAGGAAGGTGATTTGTGGCGGGTTAATTTTTCAAGAGTTGAATGGGATTGTGATGTGAAGAATGGTAAATACAGGAAGAAGAGAGGAGCAGACGGGAAAGAGCTTCCTGAACATAACTGGGTATGGTCGTCTCAGGGGATTATCAATATGCATTATCCTGAACGCTGGGGATATCTTCTGTTTAGCAAAAAACGGGAATCCTCTTTTTCTTTACCTTACAGTGAAAAACAGAGACGTTATTTGTGGCTCGCTTACTATCGTCAAAAAGAGTATTTTGAAAAAAACAAAAGATATGCATCTGTGCTGAAGGACTTAAGGATCAGTCCGGAGGTCTGGCTTGATGGTAAGCTTAACAGGCTAACTATGGCTGCTTCGCAAGGACAGTTTTGCGTAGCGGTGGACATGGATGGCCGTGAAAGTATTGAGATAAATGAGGAGGGCCTGGTGCAGGTAATAAAAACGAGACAATGACAAGCAGGAGAAAATTTCTGATAGCCGGTTGTGTTGCAGGATTGGCTACGGGTTTAAAGCCTTCATCTATTCTGGCTGTGACTACGCCTTCGGGTAACAGGTGGAAACATTGGGTCTGGACGAACCCTGACAAGAAAGAAAAAGAGACGGATCTTAGAAACCGTTATAAGAAATATTATAAAGCGGGAATCATGGGAATCTTTTTTGAGGCTGACAGCGAACCGCATTTCAGGGCGGCTAAGGCGGAAGGGCTCGAGGCCCACAGGTGGATGTGGACGATGAACAGGGGTGAAAAGTCATTACTGGAATCTCATCCCGAATGGTACGCTGTCAACAGGAAAGGTGAATCGTGTGCGGATAAGCCTCCTTATGTCGACTATTACCGCTGGCTCTGCCCCTCGAAACCGGATGTGAAGCAGTATCTCGCTGACGATGTAAAATCTATCCTGAGAAAAGATTACGTTGATGGGATCCATCTCGACTATGTGAGGTTTTGTGATGTTATTCTTCCTGTTAATTTATGGGATAACTATCATATCGAGCAGACACGTGAGCTTCCTGAGTATGATTATTGCTATTGCGATACTTGTCGTGACAAATTTAAGTCATGGCGGGGAATTTCAATCGATGATGTCCGGTATCCGGATGCAAGTCTTTCCTGGCGGGAGTTCAGGTATCATGCGGTTACAGATATCGTTAATGAAATATCAAAGGTTGCTTCTTCTTTTAGGAAACCGCTTACGGCCGCTGTTTTTCCAACTCCTGAGGTTGCACGGAGAAATGTGAGACAGGACTGGACTAACTGGAAGCTGAATGGGGTTTGCCCGATGATCTATCACGGTTTTTATAAGGAGAATGTGGAGTGGATAGGGGATGCTGTGGCGGAGGGGGCGAACTGGTTAAACGGGAAGTTTCCTCTCTATGCCGGGTTATTTATTCCGGACTTTAAAGGTTTGGAAGAAATGCAGACGGGGATAGAGCTGGCTCTTCGCCGGGGCGCCTGCGGAGTCTCTTTGTTCGGTGATGTTACTGATGACGTGCTCGCTTGCCTGGCTAGGGCTTCTGCAAATGTAAGGGCTTGATAATTAGTTCGGGCTGTGGAAAAAGGATTTGTTTTTTGGGAATTAGTGATGCAATTAATGCTTAATTTTACTCTTGCTAAATCGTTATAATTAATGCGATGCGGAAGGTATGTTAGTGTATTACCAATAAAAGCCATATTATGCATAAACTATCAGATATTTTCAGGAAGAGTATTTTCTTTGTTCTAACTGGCCTGGTGACAACGGGTGTTCTGGCACAGCAAAAACGGAAAGGCATGTTGACATCAGGTAAACCGGAGCGTCTTACCCGCTATGTAGATCCTTACATAGGAACCGGTTTTCACGGACATGTATTTCTTGGTGCGAATGTTCCGTTCGGACTTGTACAGCTGGGGCCGGTAAACCTTTCAGAGGGCTGGGACTGGTGTTCGGGATATCATTATTCGGACTCTACAATTGTTGGTTTTTCTCATACACATTTAAGCGGTACGGGAATCGGAGATCTCGGTGATATTGCTGTCATGCCGGTTACCGGTGATGTGCGGTTTTCGAAGGGAAACGTGGAAGATCCCAAAAGCGGGTTTGTCTCATTATTCTCTCATAAAGAGGAGAAGGCGAAGCCGGGATACTATTCGGTACGTCTGAAAAGATATAATATAAAGGCCGAACTGACTTCAACAGCCCGTGTAGGCTTTCATCGCTATACTTTCCCTCAATCAGATAATTCGGGTTTCGTAATAGATCTGAGGCAGGGCATTGGCTGGGATCTGGCGAAGGAGACTTACCTGGAGAAGGTAAATGATACTACTCTTGCAGGTTATCGTTTTTCTTCAGGATGGGCCAGAGATCAGCGAATCTGGTTTAAAATGATCTTTTCAAAACCAATGAAGTCCTTTTTAGTATCAGACAGCACTTCTGCTCAAACAGGAGAAAGATTGAAAGGGAAGTTTGTGTTCGGAAGGGTTAGTTTCGCGACGAAACCGGGAGAAATTGTCAAGGTGAAGGTCGCCCTGTCTCCTGTTAGTATTGAGAATGCCGCTGCCAATATGAAAGCAGAAGTTCCCGGCTGGAATTTCGATAAGGTTGCAGACGCTGCAGATGCTGCCTGGAATAAAGAGCTGTCGAGAGCATTGGTTCATTCCAGCGATCCTGCGAGGCTGCGTACTTTTTATACAGCGCTTTATCATACCATGATCGCTCCTTCTTATTTTAACGATCATAATAAAGACTATCTTGGTACGGATAAAAAGGTGTATAAAAACGCTTCATTTAATAATCTGACTACATTCTCTTTGTGGGATACCTACCGCGCTGCACATCCTCTCTTTACTATTCTTCAGCGTGATAAGGTGAATGATATGATCAATACCATGCTCGCAATCTACCAGCAACAGGGGAAGTTGCCTGTATGGCACCTGATGGGCAACGAGACGGATTGTATGGTTGGAAACCCAGGAATCATAGTTGTGGCAGATGCCGTCATGAAGGGGTTTAAGGGATTTGATTCTAATCTTGCTTTTGAGGCAATGAAGAATTCTGCCATGCTCGATGAACGGGGGCTTAAGTATGTTAAAAGGTATGGATATATACCGGCTGACAGCACTGTTGAGTCGGTTGCGATGGGACTTGAATATGCTATTGCAGACTGGGGAATCGCACAGGTCGCGAAGAAATTGGGAAAACAGCAGGACTTTGCGTATTTCGATAAGAGAGGACGTTATTACCAGAACTACTTCGACAAACAAGCCGGCTTCATGCGGGGACGGATTTCGGATAATGAGTGGCGTGATCCTTTTAATCCTTTTGAATCTATTCACGGGAAGAATGATTATACCGAGGGAAATGCCTGGCAGTATACCTGGCTTGTACCTCAGGATCCATACGGACTGATCGGACTTCTTGGAGGAGAGGACCGCTTTTTGAAAAAGCTTGATTCTTTGTTTACGATCAAAGGGGATTTGGGCGCGCATGCGTCTCCTGATATCAGCGGGTTGATCGGTCAATATGCTCATGGCAACGAGCCGAGTCATCACATCGCTTATTTATATCATTACGCCGGACAGCCGTGGAAGACTGCGGACAGGGTGAGATATATTCTCGATCATTTATATACTGATAAGTTTGATGGTCTGTGCGGGAATGAAGATGTGGGGCAGATGTCGGCCTGGTATGTCCTTTCGGCTCTCGGGCTTTACCAGGTTAATCCAACGAACGGAGTTTTTGTAATTGGAAGCCCGGTGATGAATGATGCTACGCTGAATGTCGGGCAAGGGAAGTCTTTCAGGATAAGTGTAAAAAATAATTCTCTATTAAATAAGTATGTTCAAAGTATTGAGCTGAATGGTAAGCCTTATAGCAAGTCGTATATTCTGTATAGTGATATTGTGAAGGGAGGAACGATGTCTGTTGTGATGGGGAGTAAGCCATCGGGATGGGGGACTGGCAGGGGGGATAGACCTTTGTGAGTAGAAGGTTTAAAGTAGAAAGTTTAAAGTTAGGGATGGGGGAGTCTGGGATAGGAGATGTGGGGCTGCGTGAGTGTAGGGATTGTTTATAAAGTATTTTATGTTTAGAAAACCTGGTATTTTTAAGTATTTGATGTCTGTGCTGACTGGGCTGATGGTTGGTACGCTGGTTTACGGGCAGGACCGGTATGAACTGAATTCGGGCTGGAAGATGAGGCTCGCCGGGGAGGTAAAGGAGAA
>JBQGEO010000401.1:0-3230 GCA_052039655.1 Pararcticibacter sp. | reverse complement strand
GCTGTAATCTTTGTAGGCTTCCATCTTTGATTTTTTTCAAAGGTAAAGCGATGCAGTATTCTTCCGGGAACCTACATTACGGGACGGATACACTGTTGCTGTGCCCGGTCAAGCCGCTTCAGCATCGAAAACCATACACCTTCTTTTTTAAGGTCTTCTTTTGTCTCCTGAAATATAGCCTCCATCACTGCGCTCTGTTCGGTAGATGTGAATCCGTCTTTATTGTTGCGCACCCTCACCATGTTCAGGTACTGCCTGCCACTGGCTACGTCACCCAATTGAGTGCTGGCTTCTGCCATAGCCAGTATGATTTCAGTGTATCTGATGGCATGTATGAATGTTCCCTTACTGATGAGTTGGTTATAATTCGTTCGGTCCCAGTTTGGAGTGACCGCATTGGCCTGATAGCCCAAAATGGTTTCTTTAGAAGTTGAATGTAGTTCGGCTGAGGATGCGAGCTGATACCTGTTGCTCTGAATGATCTGGTTTGCATAGTACTTCACTTTATCATACTGCTTCGCCTGTAAGCTTAGCTTAACTAATACCGCAAGTGCCATTTCCCGGCTAAATTGGAAATCAGCTGTTTCTAAAAATGCATTTTGAACTGATCTTTCCAATCTACCTATCATATCCGCTCTCAGCGCGGCTGTACTCATTCTGCTTATCTTCATCATTGCACCCAGGTCCTGGAAATTTTCAGGTGTGATATAGGGAGTATCACCCCATAATTCCATTATGGACCAGTACAAATACCCTAAATAAGGATATGTAACGTACTCAAGTTTGGCAACGTGAGGTTTTTTGCTCTTTAATGCGTTAGCTGCAATCGTATTATACATATTGATTGCCTTGTACGCTTCTGAATAAAGCGTATTAATATTGCCGTTAGCCGGGTTGACAGTATGATCATAGAGCGGTTGCAAGTATTGTGGAATCGAAGCATGTGCTTCTGTGGATCGGGAATATAATGCTTCTGTTAAATGATAATCTTCAAGGTACCTGGCAAAAGACTGCATACATGCTCCCAATGCTATCACATTCTTATCATAATTATCGAGAGGGTTTTCCGGCATGTATTCAAGTGAGAAGTAGCTGATCAAGTCGCCGGGAGCAACTTGTTTGCCTAAAGACTGATACAGCCTGATTATATTAGTCCTCACCTCCAGGGTATTGAGTGTCTCAATGGAATGCAGCACATCTGCATCGCTGGTTTCACTCAAACTGCCCGTTTTTTCAATTTCTCCGGCGAGTGTGTTCAGAAGTTCCTCCACCAGGACATCAGAGCCGGCACTGTTGAGGACAACTGAGGAGACGGCCAGCAGAATATCTGCATCGGTATTGTTTCCTGCGAGACTGCCTGTTCCTGACGCGCCGGTCATTGGCGTGGCGATATAAAAAGCTCCCAGAACTTCGGCCTGTGCCTGATGCGTTGCGTCGGAGAAGGATTTCTTCTCTGTGGTAACTAAATATTTCACACGCTTATACTCGAGGTGAGTCAGCACGTTGACATTTACTGACTGCTGCCCTTCTGCATCGGCAAGCGCATTTATCGTTAACTGCGACTGTGATACCCCGCCTGTCACCTCGTTGAAATAGAATCCTTTTACTGATATCTGGAAATAGCGGGAATCCGTTTGTATATCGGACAAGTCGAAAAAGCCTTCGTCATTTTGGGTGACTGTTTCGAATACTTTGCCAGTAGGATTCAGGTTGTCATCCAGCGCCGTAATAATAACCTTTGAGCCCTTTCGAAACGGCCCCTTCTCGACGAATCCTTTTAACTCCTGTTTGTTTTCCTTTGCGGGTTCTTCTTCCTTCTTACATCCTGCCAACAGCAGAAAAGGGATTACAATTACTAGTAAAAGTTTATTCATGAATGGGTGAGGTTATCTAATCAGTAAGATTAAGCTATTTTATTTGAGAAGCTAAAGAGATAAAAAAAACTTGCATTTACAAATTCTTTCAGATACTGCCCTTTTCCTCTGCCCTCCGTTCTTATTGCAACGCTTTTGATTCGCTTTTGATTCGCTTTTCCTTAGCTATAAACACGAAAAAAAAGCTAAGGCACAGCCCGGCATAAGCGAATGAAAAGCGAAGGGACTCCGATGCAGGTCAGGAGCGGGGCTCAAGAAAAGAAAAAGAAGCGTAACAGCGATTGTTAATTAACATCTGCAGAGCAATGAGGATCATACCAACAACTTCTAGCCTGGACCGGAGAGTCCGCTGGGAGAGTATATGTTATCCTTATGCAACATGAGATCTTATAATATATAACGAAACCCCGTTTCACAGATGCACGGTACACGACCTAATAGTATCGTGAGCTTATTTTCACCGAACAACTTAAGGATACAAGAAAGTTAGAATTTGTCTCTGAGACAAATTGTTGAACTATTGAGATAAAATGATACTATCATACATTCACTAAATCGTTTTATTTGAATCGTTAAATAACTAACTGATTTTCACTTTTTAAAGAGGTGAATGTTGAAATCTAAATAGTCTTTATATGAAGGAAAATTTACTTACTAATCAAGCTGTTTTGGCTGTTGCTGGCCCTTTCTGCGAACCATTTTCTCCTCACTTTATGAACCATAATGTTATGGGTTGCACATTGATCTCTCCCGCGTAGATCTTCCCTGCCCGGCTGCTCATGATATTGGGATAGACTCTCAGTCATCATCAGCATTATAACATTCGAGAATAATTTAAAAATAAAATTTTATGAGCGCTACACAAATCAGAAGAAGCGATAGCCGGCTCGTATGCTGGATGCTATCGGCTTTTATTGCACTTATTTTTGGAATGGGGGCCTGTAAAGACGACAAGGGTACTGTCGTGAAAGAGGCAGCCCCGTTCGACCCGTCCAAGCCTGTCGTGGTATCGGATTTTCTTCCTAAAACGGGAGGCATGGGACAACGCCTTGTCATCTATGGTCAAAATTTTGGAAATGATCCCGACAGTGTGCAGGTATTTATTGGAGGTAAGCAGGCTGTATTGATCAGTGTGCGTGGCGAATCCATCTATTGTTTAGTTCCCAAACAAGCATTCAGTGGTGAGATTGAAGTGCGGGTAGGGGATAGAGGAAAGAAGGTTGTAGGCAAAGCGGAAACCCTTTTTGCTTATCAACGCAAAATGGTGGTGTCCACGCTCTTTGGGTATAGAAATACTAGAGGTGACGAACCCTGGAAAGATGGGAAGTTCAAAGACAAAGACGAGACTAAAATGGC
>JBQGEO010000400.1:0-8146 GCA_052039655.1 Pararcticibacter sp. | reverse complement strand
TGAGTGCTAATGAGTGATGGGTTATGAGTTATGAGTTATGGGTTATGGGTTATAAATTAAGGGGATGATCGATTAACAGACTGATCACTCATAATTCATAACTCATAACCCATAACTTTTAAAGTTCATAACTCTTTAAAGGCCCGTTGCAACAGTTTTCAGGCCTCTTTCTCCGATTAAGTTTTCTCTTACCTTCAGGTCTCTGAATAACTGTACGGGACTGAGAGCGGCGTTGCTGCGAAGACGGGCTTCAGCAACGAGCGGTCTTACGTCGGTGCGGAAAGCATTTTGCAGGATCTCCTGGCAGCGTACCACATCATTTTCCTGACGGGCTGCTTCAAGAGCTGCTGCGTCGACGAGAAGCGCCTGAGCGTAGGCCATCATAATGGCTTCCACGGACTGAAGGAGATCTTCGAGAGGATCTTTTACATTGTGAGAGGCATCGATCATCCAGCCAAGGCCGCTTGCATGATCCATTCCTTTTGCGTCCATACCGGCTACAAGCTCATTAAAGATCAGGAACAACTGATATGGTTTTACGCTTCCTGCGGTGAGATCATCGTCTCCGTACTTGGAGTCGTTGAAATGAAAACCGCCAAGCTTGCCTTCCATCAGCAGTAAAGAGACGATCTGTTCAATATTGGCATTGGGGAGATGGTGACCAAGATCTACGAGCGTGTATGCTTTTGAACCGAGTTTATTAGCATATAACAGGGACTGTCCCCAGTCACCCACAGTAGTTGAATAGAAGTTGGGTTCAAATGCTTTATATTCTACAAATACCTTCCAGTTCTCGGGTAATGCCGAGTAAACTTCCTGAAGGCTTTCGAGGGTATTTTCAAATGCTTTGCGGAAATTTAACTGCCCCGGGAAACAAGAACCGTCAGACAACCATACTGTAAGCGAGTCGGAGCCAAGTTCAACACCGTATTTGATCACTTCAATGTTATGATCTACGGCCTGCTTGCGTACGGCTTTGTCGACATGCTGCATGGAGCCAAATTTGTAGCTGTGCTGCTGTCCGGGCTGATCCTGGAATGTATTGGAGTTCATGGCATCGAAACGGAGTCCGTATTGGGCGGCCAGGGCTTTGATCGCATTTGGATTTTCAGGAATATCCCATGGAATGTGAAGTGAAACTGCTCCGCTCGATTGATTTAACTGATGCAGCAAGCCTATATCTTCCATTTTTTCTTCCAGGGTACGGGGTTCGCCTCCTCCTGAAAACCTGCCAAAGCGTGTTCCTCCGGTTCCCAGTGCCCAGCTTGGTATGGCAATCTGAAATTTGATTAATTTCTGCACGATTTCTTCTGCACGTGATATATCCTGTGCCAGAAACTCAAACTTTCTCTGATGTCCTTCAGCCAAACGGCTATTGTGTTCATCAATCTGATACCTCTCGATTTTCATTATTATATAGTTATAGTGGTTTAGGGTCCTGACTGATCAACTCCGGTCAATCAGGCCCTGCTTTTTTTCTTCTTAACGGACAAAAGCCATTGCCACTCCACCGTCGACATTCAGCACATTGCCGGTCGACTTATTCATCAATCCTCCTACAAAGGTAAAGCATGCATTCGCTATATCTTCGGGGAGAATGATCTGGTTAAGCAACGTACGTTTTGCGTAGTAGGCCGGAAGCTCAGCTACGGTGACCCCGTAAGCTTTCGCACGGCCTTCTGCCCAGCCGCTTTCCCATATTTTGCTATCAGAAATAACAGCATCGGGGTTGACTACATTTACCCGTATTCCATCCCCTCCCAATTCGGCAGCATTCAGGCGGCTTAAATGTAGCTGAGCAGCTTTTGCGGATCCGTAACCTGCATTGTTCGGGCCGGATACCAGGGCATTCTTGCTGACGATGTTCAGTACATCTCCGCCCAGTGCCTGCTTCCGCATCATTTCAACCCCCTTCTGTGTAACAAGGAACTGACCCTTTACCAGAACATCATAAAGAAGATCCCAGTCTTTTTCTGTGTGCTCTTCTATTGGCTTGGAGATAGACAAGCCTGCACAGTTCACGATAATGTCGACACCACCGAATGCCAGTGCAGCTTCACTGTAGGCGGCGCTTATCTTTTCGGTATCTGTTACATCGAGCACGGCAGCGGCATAAGCATCTTTTCCGTATTGGCCGCCAAACTCGGCTTTAGCTTTCTCCAGACGGTCAGAGTCGTTATCATTGATCACGACACAGGCACCTTCTTCAATAAACCTTTTCGCAATTGCCTTTCCTATTCCTCCGGCACTTCCTGTAACCAGTGCAATCCTGCCTGAAAGAGGTTTTGGTTTCGGCATGCGCTGTAATTTTGCTTCTTC
Source organism: Pararcticibacter sp. (assembly GCA_052039655.1). Lineage (GTDB taxonomy): Bacteria > Bacteroidota > Bacteroidia > Sphingobacteriales > Sphingobacteriaceae > Arcticibacter. The sequence goes on along the minus strand of JBQGEO010000400.1, from coordinate 5,827 downwards.
CAACAACCAGTATTCTATGTCAAAAGCCTCCTGGCGGGGAAGTGAGGTATATTCTGAAACGGCCTCTGCCCCTTTCATTACGTTAATTGCATTGATATAGAATTCAGCTGCGACCCTGGCTGTCTGCTTATCCTTGGAAAAAGTAAACATCCCTATTCCGGGATAAAGGATCACGACCGGATTGGCGTCGCGGATAGCGGGGCTATTGTCGTGTTTACAGTTTTCGTAATATTCGGTATACATCCTGCGGTACGCATCGAATGCAGGAGCAAGCTTTTCTTTAAGGGATTTCACATCGGTCAGATCCGCTTCGGGCTGGAGATCCAGTACAAGAGGGCTGATTTTTGTTCGCAGGAAATGGTCGGGACAGCTTGTACCCAATGGCGCCAGGCGATCCAGGTCATTCGAATTGATAAATTCAAGGACCCTGACATCGTCGGTAACATGACCAACCCTGTGACGCTCGCTTGAACAGAAGCCTCTTAATACCGGAGCTATAGCTGCAGCCTGTTTCCTGCGGACTTCAGCATCCGGGGACTGCAGTTTCTGGCCGCCGAACACCATTCCTTTCTTCCCGTAGTTCTGTTCAAGGAATTCTGCACAGGTTTCTATTACCTCCAGGCTATTGATATAGCAATCATAGGCTGTGTCGCCCCAGGTAAACAGTCCGTGGGAACCTAACATAATGCCCCTGATTCCGGGATTTTCCTCCAGGCATCGCTTCAGCTGAAGGCCAAGATCAAAACCGGGCCGCTGCCAGTCAACCCACCCGATTGCGCCGTTAAACAGCTCTTCTGTGATCTTTCTGCCGTCTTTAGCTGCGGCAATTGCGATTGCCGCATCGGGGTGAAGGTGATCGATATGTTTAAAGGGGAGGAATCCGTGGAGCGGGGTGTCAATAGACGGAGCTTTGGATTTCAGATCATAAATGCAATGGTTGAAAAGCTCCACCATCTCATCTTCCTGCTCTATTCCTTTATATATATGTTCAAGATTACGGAGGCGATCGACATAAAGTCCCGCCAGGCCACTGCGCTTTAATGTCCCGATGTCTCCTCCTGAACCTTTAATCCACATCACTTCCGTTTCAGCACCAGTCAAAGGATCTTTTTCAGTGGTCTTGCAGGAAGTGTTACCACCTCCGTAGTTAGTCAGGCGCAAATCTGCTCCAAGCAGATTAGAGCGGTATAAAAGCAACGCCACCTCGTCCCCTTCGAGTTTGGCAGCGTCGGCCTCATTCCATAAATAGTTAACGTGTTTGAAATTAGTTACAATAGACATATGTTTCGAGTTTGTTTGATTACTTTAAGGAATTCCCATATCCCACAATAAATACCGACAATATCAGAACAAGAATACCTGCGATGACGGTACCATAGGTCTTGCGGCTGACCGCCTTCCATTCTTTCAACACCAGGCCCCAGATATTGGCTATGAGAATGATAAACGCCATGTGCAGGATCCACGAACTTGGCCCGTTGCCCAGCCGGCTTTCGCCCATTCCATAGAAAAAGAACTGCAAAAACCAGGTTGTTCCTGCAAGCGCAGAATAAATGACATTCCTGAGGATTGGGGTATTTGTATTCGTATAATCACTAAAAGTCTTATTCTTTGCATTCAGCAGCATACACCATATAAAGTTTGTTGTAAGGCCTCCCCACAACAAAACGACATAGGTGACATTGTTCTGAAAAAGAAACTCGCCCTGACCGGGATTGGTCGTCTTCCACAAGGTATTAGCAGTTTCGGCCATCGATTTTCCAGCCTCAAGCCCGAAGTTAAAGCAGGCACTTAAAACCCCCGAGATAATGGCAACTGTGAGGCCAAGTTTCGCATTATATTCCTTATTTCCCTCCCCTTTGGCACCTGCGCTGAGCTCTTTCTCCTTCATGGTACCTGCCTTGCCGCAGATTATGATCCCGATGATGCAAACAAGTACACCGATCAGCACCCATTGTCCCCATTGATTGGACATAAGCATACTAAAAGAGTCTTTTCCTGCCTGCGGATATAAGTCATAATAAATCGACGGAATTAGGGAGCCAAATACTGAACACAGACCGAGGATAATAGAACTACCCAGAGAGACTCCCAGATAGCGGACTCCCAGTCCGTATGTGAGACCACCTATGCCCCATAAAACCCCGAAGAAATAGGTAAGCCAAAGAATATGGCCGTTAGTTCCGCTGATGATGTCCCAAAATCCAGGAATGGTAATGAAGGCAGCCAGAGGGGGTACAATGAGCCAGGAGAAAATTCCTCCCACGATCCAATAGCTTTCCCAGGCCCAGCCTTTTACTTTTTTATATGGGATATAGAAACTGCCCGACGCAAATCCGCCGATGAAATGAAAAATGACTCCAAAAATCGCTTGCATTAGGAAAATATAATAGTTGTTTTTTGCTAATATAGAGAGGTGATTTTTTTCATCTGTCATGTACTGTCATGGGTTAGGTTTGATGAATTAAAGGCAGGCAGGCGCTGGGCCTGAATATCAAAGCCAGATAAGATATTGTAAAATATTTGTTGTCTCCGCTGAGGAGCGGTCAAAAAAAAGCCGGCAGTTGATGCTGCCGGCTTAATTCTATTTTATCTCTTCTTCAACGCTTCCACAATTAAGCATTTCGTCTCCGTAGTAAGGATTTTTGACCGTTGACTCTGAAGCGAGCCAGTAGCCGCCCTTCCCGTCATTAGCCATGGGGCAATGCTGCTTATAGATCTTACCGCCCGCAAGCTTTGCAGTCCTGACAACTTTTTCTACTTCAGCACTCAGCTGATCGAACTGGCCTCTCTGCACATTGAGGGCGCTACTGCTTGCAATCTTCCCTGCTAACTCTGCACCTTTAGTACTTCCGGCTTTGGTTAATGCAGTCTGCAGGGCTGCTGCTCCCTTTTGGGCTTCCTTTGCATCAGATCCAACAAGAGCATTCTTCAGGTGAAGATAGTGCTCGAAGACGGCGGTTGCTTTTGCATCCTTAAATGTAGGCGCAGGAACCTGGGCAGATGAGGTTTCATGACCCGCATGCTGATCCGAATGATTCGAATTGCCGGATGAACATGCCATCACTGCTGTAAAAACTAAAACTAAACTGCCTGATAAAAGGCATTTGACTACTGGATTTGTTTTCATAATTATTATTGCTATGTGCCTTCCAGCAAAAGCTGCCGGCTAAATTTAAAAATTTATTTTTTGTATGTCACTTGTTTAATTCCGCATTACACTCCCTTTTTCAAAACGTACTCGCTGTAGAGCAGGTATGCGCCGCTCACTACAACTTCGTCCCCTGAGGAGAGCCCTGAAGTTACCAGGATGCTCCGGTCATCCTCTGCTCCTGTTTGCACGGTTCGGATCTCAAATTTATTATGTCCTTTTTTAACCCAGGCATATGCGCCCTTTTCTTCGCGGATAACAGCTTCCAGCGGCAATTTCATCGCCGCATCTTTTATAGAAGAGGACAAGAATACCTGAGCCTGCATACCAGGCTGCAGCATCCCCCCGGGGTTTTTCAACGACGCACGGGCGGTTAAGATCTGTGACGCACCATTTAACTCCGGAGCAATGAAGTTAATCCGTGACGTCTGCGAAGGATATCCGTCTATAGTAACAGTAACCGGAGCACCCTCTTTCACTGAGGCCGCTTCAGAAGGATAAAGATCAGCCTCCACCCATAAAGAGCCATAATTTTCAAGCCGGATCACCGGGCTTCCTTCTGCTACGTAAGCACCCTCCGTGATGTTCAGCTCCCTGATTATACCGGAAGCTTTTGAGTATACTGTTATCAGCGGAGATGTCTTGTTCGCGCGCTCCAGCTCACGGATCTGTGCATCGCTGACACCCAGCAAATGTAACCTGGAAGCAGCTGCCTTCTTCAAATCCTTGTAGATCTTCTCCTGAGGAAAGGCTTCCGATTGTTTCACCTGCAATAAATAGTCCTGCTGAAGGGTTTGCAGTTGTTCGCTATATACCCGGAACAAAGGCTGTCCAACCGAAACGGGAACTCCTGTTTCCCTGACATACAATTTCTCTACCCTGCCTGCGAACCGGCTGGACACAACTTCCGAGCCCTCCGGGTCTGTTACGACCTTTGCATTCAAAACCTTTGTTGTGCTGAATCCCTCTGCAGCTATTTTTGAAGTTCTGATATTTGCAAGACTCACCTGCTCATTGCTCAGAGAGACTTCCCCATTCGTTGCGTTTGCTTTAACAGGCACCAGATCCATCCCGCATATAGGACAGAGTCCCGGTTCCTCCTGGATTACCTGGGGATGCATGGGACAGGTGTACTTTTCGGAAGAAGTGTGAGTGTGAACGGATGCTGCCTCCTTCTTTTGCCGCGAGCAGGCGGAGAAAAGAATCCAGGGAAACAAGATCGCTATAATAATAAGTTTGTTCATCGCATGTTCATTATGAAATCATTGATTTAAATCTATTCTGTCAAGGCCGTTGCTGCTGATTTGCACCGGTTAAACGGATAAAGCTTTCACTGTCTACCATGAACCAGGCATTTTCTGCCACTTCGGTACCTTCCGGCAGGCTATTCCCTACATCATACCAGTCGCCTGATTTCGCCGCAACGTTCACATAGGCCGGAATAAAGACTCCGCCCTTCTTCATAAAAACCACATAACGGGAGCCCAGGCGAAGGACTGCAGGCCTGAGGAGCCAGTTCCCCGCCCGCTTGCTGTCGGCAGCTGTAACATCCACTATCTGACCAGCTCTCCATCTTTTGGCATCATTCTGAATAGTCGCCCTAACCAGTATAAAATTGATCCCATCCTTAAAAAAGGGCTGCACCAGGCCTACCTTCGCGCTCACCTGCCATTCCTTTATGTCGGGCGATTCAACCTGAAGAGCGGCACCTTTTTTAAATGTGCGGGACTCGCTTTCCGGAACATAGAATTCCGCCCACATATCAGAATCATCAATGATATTAAAGAGGGTCTGACCTGTTGATATATATTCTCCTTCGGTAAGAGCAACGGGGCTGCCGGAAGCTACAGGTGGCACCTGCGAAGCAGACGGAGGAGCAGGCGCGTTCATTCCTCCCATAGATCCTGAGCCCTCTTCTTCTTTGGCAGAAGTGATCATTGTCGCTCCCCCCCCGGAAGCAGATAAAGAACTACCCCTGCTGGTACCTTCTGTAATATAACCGGAATAAGGACTGTAGATGCTGAACCTATAATTCACCTTTCCGGATTTTAACACCTGGTCTATCTGGCTGCCGGTAGCGCCAAGCAGCAAAAGCTTCCGGCGCGCGGCATCCATCAATTCAGCATTGCCGTTATTCTTCAGGAAAAGCAACTCCTGTTGTGCGTTAGCCAGATCGGGACTGTAAATTTCCATCAGCTTCTGTCCTTTTCTCACCTGCTGATAGTTATACTTCACATACAACTTTTCAATCCGCCCGCTGACCCTGGAGGAAACTATCCTGGAGTTCCGGGTATTATAATTTATCACTCCCTTAAATGCCCTCTCCTCATATCTTACGCCTTTCAGGGGCCGTGTTGTCTTAACTGAAGCTACTACCACTTCGTCTGTTCTCTTTAATATATACTGAAGGCTATCGCGGATATATCCGGAGACCGCTGCAGTCTCTTTTTCTAAACTACCGGCCGAAGGCTGTTTATCCCGGCTTTGATTGCAGGCGGCGAAAAGGAGAAAAGCGAAGAAACCGATCAAACCGCATCTATTTCTCAATATTCTTTTCATATTCCGTAAACATTTGATAAAACTTCTGTAACTGATCGAGGTAATTCATCTGAGCCATCGTTTTTGCCTCCCAGGCATCGATGACGGTGTTGAGATCCAGCTTGTTTTCCTGATAGG
>JBQGEO010000399.1:0-3003 GCA_052039655.1 Pararcticibacter sp. | reverse complement strand
AGCAGCTGAAGATATCCTCTGAAACCATTTACCTGTATGCTCCGCTGGCGCACAGGCTGGGGCTTTATGCCATGAAATCAGAGCTCGAAGATCTTTCGATGAAGTATACAGAATCAGAAACGTATAAGTTCATTGCAAGGAAGCTTAATGAGAAAAAGGCAGAGAGAGAGCTCTACATACAGGCTTTTGTAGGCCCGATACGCGAGATACTGATAGAACAGGGATTGCATGCCAACGTTTATGGCAGACCGAAGTCTATCCATTCCATCTGGAATAAGATGCGGAAAAAAGGGATCCCCTTCGAAGAGGTGTACGACCTTTTCGCGATCCGTATTATCCTGGACAGCAAGCCCGAGCACGAAAAGGCCGACTGCTGGAAAGCGTACTCTATTGTTACGGATCTCTACAGACCTAATCCCGACCGTCTGCGTGACTGGGTTTCATCGCCCAAAGCCAACGGATATGAATCTTTGCATACCACGGTGATGGGACCGAAAGGACAATGGGTAGAAGTTCAGATCAGAACCCAGAGGATGAATGAAATTGCGGAAAAGGGATTTGCAGCTCACTGGAAATATAAAGAATCATCATCAGACAGCGGACTGGACCAATGGATACAAAAAGTAAGAGAATTACTTAAGAATCCGGAGTCGAATGCCCTTGACTTCCTGGATGATTTCAAGATGAACCTGTTCTCCGACGAGATCTTCATCTTTACTCCCAAGGGGGCATTAATGCAGCTGCCGCTTGGAGCAACAGCTCTCGACTTTGCCTTCGAAATCCACTCAGACCTGGGCGCAAAATGTATTGGTGCTAAGGTTAATCATAAGCTTGTTCCGCTTTCGCATCAGCTTCAGAACGGAGACCAGGTGGAGATCATAACATCCTCCAAACAAAGCCCAAAAGAAGACTGGCTGAACTTTGTAGTCACCGCTAAAGCGAAGGCAAAGATCAAATCTTCCCTTAAAGAGGAAAAACGGAGGGTTGCGGAGGAAGGAAAAGAGATCCTGGAGCGAAAGCTTAAATCGCTTAAAATCACCTATAACACCGAGAACATCCATAAAATTGCCAATTATTTCAAGTTTGGATCAACTCTCGACCTCTTCTACAACATTGCAAAAGGGTCGTTTGACCTGAAAACCCTCAAAGAGTTCCAGGCATCCGAGAAGATGGTCGAAAACCGTACTCCTGAACGGATTGATTCGAGTCAGATAGAGGGCATTATTAATAAAGTTAAAACGAAGGACAGCGATACTTTATTGATAGGAGAAGATATGCAGGTGATCGACTACAAGCTTTCTTCCTGTTGTAATCCGATCCCGGGCGACGACGTTTTCGGTTTTATAACCGTTAATGACGGAATTAAGATCCATCGTACCAACTGCCCGAATGCGACAAAATTAATGGCGAACTATGGTTACCGGGTGGTGAAAGCGAAATGGACATCTCAAAAGGAACTGGCATTCCTCACCGGCCTGCGCATTACAGGAATTGACGAGGTGGGGCTCATCAATAAGCTCACTACGGTTATATCAAATGACTTCAAAGTAAATATGCGTTCGATCACGGTGGACAGCAACGAAGGAATTTTTGAAGGTTCGATCATGGTTTACGTAAACGACACGAATCACCTGGAAAACCTGATAAAGAAATTAAGACAGGTTAAAGGAGTCACTTCGGTTACCCGCTTTGATTCTGAGCCTCAGAAAATATTCAAAGCTTCCTGACATCATTATTATTGCACGAAATTTAAGAATTCTTAAATTTTTAAATAACTTTGAACGCTGACTCAGGGGAATAGACATGCCTTTACAAGAAACTATAGCAATGGTAAAGAAAATTTTCGAGGCTTACCTCGAGAATAAAAATCTGAGAAAAACGCCTGAACGTTTTGCCATTCTCGAAGAAATATATTCAAGAAACGATCATTTTGACGTTGAATCTCTATATATCCACATGAAAAATAAGAAATACAGGGTAAGCCGTGCAACGGTTTACAATACCCTGGAACTTCTTGTTTCCTGTGATTTGGTCACCAAACATCAGTTTGGAAAAAACATGGCCCAGTTTGAAAAGTCCTACGGATACAAACAGCATGACCATATCATTTGTATCGACTGCGGGAAGGTAGTTGAATTCTGCGATCCCCGCGTTGGACAGATTCAAAGCATGATGGGGGATCTTCTGAAATTTGAGATTAAACACCATTCTCTGAATCTTTACGGTAACTGTTCCAAGTTAAAGGAAGGTCACTGTGAATCCTATTTAAAAAATTAAAAACATTCCAAATTATTCATGGCTGTTGATGTATTGTTAGGCCTTCAGTGGGGCGACGAAGGTAAAGGAAAAATTGTTGATGTTCTTAGCCCTAAGTACGATTTAATTGCACGTTTTCAGGGTGGCCCCAATGCCGGACATACCCTTGAGTTTGATAACCAGAAATATGTTCTGAACACCATTCCTTCAGGTATTTTTAATGATAAAAATATGAACCTGATCGGGAACGGAGTCGTAATAGACCCGATTATCCTGAAACGGGAACTCGACGGACTGAAGAAAAACGGTTTTGATCCCGTAGCAGCCGGAAAACTTGTTATTGCACGTAAGGCACATCTTATTCTTCCAACTCACCAGCTTCTCGACGCCGCGTCTGAAAGTAAGATGGGTGAAGGGAAGATTGGCTCCACCCTTAAAGGGATCGGGCCTACCTACATGGATAAAACAGGACGTAACGGACTGCGCGTTGGAGACACACTTCTTGCGGACTTCCAGGACCGTTATCAAAAGCTTGTAAGCAAGCATAAATCAATTCTCGCTCACTATGGTGAAATTCCTGACTTTTCAGAAAAAGAAAAGGCATTTTTTGAAGCGATCGAATTCCTCAAGACGATCCCTCAGGTTGACAGTGAGCATTTCGTAAATAAGTATTTAAGTGAAGGTAAGACTGTTCTTGCAGAAGGCGCTCAGGGTACTCTTCTTGATGTAGATTTCGGATCTTATCCT
>JBQGEO010000398.1:0-6819 GCA_052039655.1 Pararcticibacter sp. | reverse complement strand
ATACAGGTTCTGGCTGTTCTGGGTATTTACCAGCTTTATATTCAGCTCTTCTTTGTAAGACCTGTACCAGCCATTGATTCCCAGGGCGTGCACAGGGCTGACATGCCATACCAGGGAGGGGGCTGCATCGATCTGGTTTAAATAGTTGAGCGGACGGGGATCGTTCTGCCGCGCACCGGTGGAAGCGTTGTAATGGATTTCGGCACCCAGGTTGATCTTTCCGCCGGCGAGGGGAATGGTGGCAGCGCGCAGGTCGAGCCGGTAAAACTGCTTGTTCCAGTTGCCTCCCACAGAGTCGGCCAGGATGTAGGGGTTTCCGCGGTATGGATCGAGCACATCACTCATTCCGACCCGCCTGCTCCAGACCTGGTCGAACGTGAAGGCGCCTGCCAGGTTAAACTTCCCGAGGGGCATCATGCGCTCTGAGCGGAACGACACCGTGCTTTCTTCTTCAGGCTGCTGAGGGCGGCGGAAGCTTCCTCCCTGAAAAGTACCGGAAGCATAGGTGCTGCCGAGCGATGGAAGCTTTACCATTCCCAGCGCTGCGGCATTGCCGGTGAAGAGCACGGGCTGTGTCAGTTCGAGGTATTTCAGCTGGCCGGGTGTGCGGATACCGGAGATGCTGTCCTGCGCCCGGACGCCCGGAGCCAGGAGAAGCAGCATCAGTAATATGTTATATTTTATTAAGTTCATCTGTGTCTACTATATGATTTCAAATTATTGCCAGGCTTTGGGCGTGGGAGTTGCAAGCACCTCAAAATCGAATGTTGAATTATTGGTATCGAGCAGGACGCGCCGTCCGCCGACCATGGTTTTTACCTTACGGCGCACTGATTGCCCGGTATATGTTCCGCTGCAAAAGGTAAAGCCGGCATCCATGGCAACCGGAAGTCTTTTGAATGAAAACGCACTTGCGTTGGCCAGCAGTTCGACCCCGTCGATCACAGAACTCCCGGGAACCTGCATGTAACGGGATATGCTCGTTGATCCCGGCTCTAACACGAGTGGAAGGGCTGAAGGGTCGGGGTGCTTAAATATCACCATACTGGCGCCGAAAACACTGGTCAGCCAGTCGAAACCTACAGAACCCAGGTAAACCGGCAAAAGGTTTTCCACTCCCGCAGCGTCGAGGTCACGGTTGTCGCTCCTCGGTACGTAAGATTCAAAATCGCTGATTCCCGGGCCCAGATTCACCGGAGAAGCGGGGTTACCGAGAGGATCGGTCTGATGATTGATCCCGTCCTGGGAAATGATGATAGAGCGGCCCGGCGCTATCGGGTATGTCCTGCCGTTCCCCGGTACCATCCATACATTCTGAAGGTATACATTTGCGGCGTCCGGCTGAAATCCGTAGGGCTTGGCGGATGATGAGTTACCGGGGGCTCCGCCGGTGTTCCCGATGAGGAGGCTGTCGGCGTAAATCGTATCCGTCGAATTGTTGTAGATCTCGTAGAACTGGTCGGAAAAATAGGAGCCGCCGGCCGGGGTGCGTGAACCCACGTAGTAGAGTTCCTTGAAGACGAGACTACCTAAGCGCCCGCCCTGAAGCCGGATCTCCATAGAACCGCCGGAGGTGATCTTCTGTACTGCCGACGATCCGTTCAGGAAAAGCTGCTCCTCGAACCCGGTGAGCGGGAGCGCTTCTCCGGGCGTTAGTTCCCGGCTTACGTTGAGCTGGTAAGTGCCGGGCACCAGGTCGGGAAACTCCACCTCCCCTTCGCTGTTGGTCGTACCTTTGTAAGAATAATTTGTCACCGTGTTTTTCATCACCACGGAGGCCCCTGCCGCATACTGCTGGCTATAGAGTTCGGGATATGCCACCCTGACGGTATAGGTTATTTTCCCGATAGGGTAATATTCGTTTTTGCAGGCCTGCATGGCAATCATCAGCACACACAGGACGGTCAGTATTTTTATGCTTGCTATTTTCATCTTCTATCGTGTTTAAAAGCTGAAGCCTATTTCGGCGCCAAAGAAAAGTGACGGATTACGGCGCTCAAATTGGTTGAGATAACGGGTGCTCCTTTCAAGCGGATTATTCTTTAAAACGTTATTCGCGTAGAAGGAGAACTGAAGGGAACGCCCGAGTTCCCGGGTGAGTTTGAGGTTGAATACCCAGCCGGGTGTCCAGGATTCAGTAATATACATGCCGGGATTGATGTTCCTGTACAATTCGAGATCATTGGAAGTAATGGCTGCGCGTTCATCATCTGTAAGCCATACCGTGTTGCCCGTTGCCGTTTCTACATAGCCAATGGGTATTGACTGAATGAAGTTGCGGCTGCGATCCCTCCATACTTTCTGTGCTGCGAGAGTGATGACAAAACGAAGCTCGGGGATGTTGTGTACGGCCCGTACGGTTGTCACGAGCCTTTCATTCACTTCTCCGTCGCCGCTGCCGAAGATGGCTGTTTTAGAAGGGTCTCTGCCAGCTTGCGAATATTTGTAATAAAATACATTCTGGTTTTCAGAACGGGTGTCGAGCCAGGCGCCGTTGACGGTAAAAGAAGTCCGCAAATCGTCGAAGCGGCCAAGATCGAGGTCGAGTTCTACACCCCGGTTAACGAGCTTCCGCCCATTGGAAGGACCGTCCATTAAGGCTATGAAATTAGTATAGGACGAGGGTGAGCTGATGTCGACAACGGGCGGCTGCCCCGCCGGAAACGAAGAAGCCTGGTACTGGGGCACCTTAAGAATGCTGATACGGTCCTGAAACTCATAGCCATCATTAGTTCTCTCGTGGTAGGCAGTAACGGTAAGCCGGCGTGATCCGGCGAAGCTCCAGTCGAACCCTATTTCCTTTTTATGGTTCTTTGTGATCCGCAGTTCGGAATTGCGTGTATCGAACACCCTCGTGTTGATCAGGACCAGGCTTTCTCCGGGTTTATCGGTATAATAATTATAGCTAACGAGATCAAAATAAGCATTTTCTGGGTATAGGTACAGCAGAGAAGGTGCCTTGGCGGTAATGCCGTAACCTCCCCTGATCCTGAAATTCTTCAGCACTTCGAATGATCCGTTTATACGCGGCGACCAGGCGATGGCAAAATCGCTTTTGAGAAAGCCGGAAGGCTGAATATTGTCGTACCGCAGTCCGGCAGAAATAACGAGCTCACGCTCCGACAGACGTACTGAAAACTGGTCTTCGCCGTAAAACGACAGTTGCCGCAGACTGGGAACGGAGTTGAAGGCCCGTGGCCGGATAGAGTTGCCATTGAGTACCCGGGGCGGGTTCATCGGGTCGAAGGTCTTTCCTTTTCCGTTGTTCCCGTCTGATGAATACTGAGCGCCTACCAGGACTTTGTGAAACCCGGAGCCTGTTCTGAAGTAAAAGTTATCATTGATACGGGCAGAGATATTCAGAGGCTTTCCCTCTACCCAGACCCGGCTGATGTATTCACTCGGCACAAAGGCGCCGCGTGCAACGGTATCAGTCAGCGCGAGCGACACCGGAAATATAGAGCCGCTGAGCAATTCCTGCTGGTAGCTTTTCTGGACACCGTAGTTCACCAGGAAATTGTAATTGAGGGATTGTGCAAACCGGTATCCGAGTTTCCATTTTCCCTCTGTGGAAAGCCGGAAATTATAATCACGGGACCTGCTGCTTGTCTGGAATCGCATATTGTCGGGATCCATCTTATTATTATCGAAGCCCATGATGTAGCTGAAATTGGTGTTGCTGTACAGCGGCCTGATCCATTTGACATTTCGTGTATATTGAAGAGAAGCTGTGATACGGTCGTAACGGGCGTAGGTGCTTCTCTGATTATCGAGGGTGCGGGTGTAATCGAAAGAAGAATACAGGCTCCCGCCTTTATCTTCAGAGCCGATCCCTTTCCCGGCAGCAAACTGGGTAATTGTCGGGTTGACCCGGCTTTTGATCTTCAGGGGCGATTGACCGGCTTTGGTTCTTACGAATATTGAGCCCGAAGACAGATCACCGTATTCAACCGAAGGACTTCCCCTGACCACTTCCACCGACTCTATGTTATCGGCCGAGATCAGGCGCAGATCAACACCTCCGCCGGCTGCAGTGGAGAATGATGCACCATTTCCTCCTGTTGACGTATTCAATGCCTGCATATTCGCATTTGCCGAAACTGCGCTTCCGTTAATGATGACAGATGTTCCGAAGCCTCCTGTATTATCGCTGCTGTACTGGCGGATGTTCGCCTTGTTAACGCCGGAAAAGTCGGGGTTGACCGTGACTGCACCCGGCAGCAACTGAAGGATATCGGCTAAACTGGTTGCCTGTAAATGCTGGATGGCGGTACTACTGATCACCGATGACGTAGGTTTCCCTGCACTGCTTTCCCTGGCAACTACCTGCACCTCTTTGAGTGCAAGTGTGTTGGGCACCAGGACAACATGGACAAACCGGGGTTTTCCTTTACCCAGACTTAACTTAAGGCTGTATGGCAAGGTGTTTATAGATTGAACCGAGAGGGTGATGTTGCCATAGGGCACGTTCCTGATTGAAAAGCGGCCCAACTGGTCGGTCACTGTAAACAGCCCGAGTTCATTAATACTGACCGTAGCGCCTTCCACCGGTTTTCTGCTCAGGGTGTCGGTGACGAGCCCGCTTACAAGGCCTCCGTTGGCCTGAACGCGTGAATTTATTGTATCGACGGCTGAATTTTTTCCTGAAATAGAAACGGGAGCCGGTTGTCCCCGCAGGGGAGCGAGAGTAATAAACAATCCAAAAGCAATGGCTTTGAAAATAAACTTAAAATATGTGATCATCTCATGTCAGGTGATTAATGTATATAGGAATTCCATTTACAGAACCAGGCCTGTATGGCATTCTTATTCTATAAATCTCGGGCACTCACCGGCCGGTGTTACTGTTGTGCCTCTCTCTGCACTGGCAGAAGAGAAGAAGACTTATTTAGATTAATTAAAAATAGTACGCAAATATGTAGAACTTTTATTTATTCTTCAAACAGAATCTTAATCATTAATTATAAAAGTTTTCGGGAGGGTTACAGGTAAGGAAAAGGAGGGCCTCTGCTACCTGAAGTAATTTGCTTTCCTGCTGATGCTTTTTCTGATCCCTGGGAAGTGAATTCGCAGATGAGGATCTTAAAATTCGCAACAGCAGAGATTGAGGTCAGAATGCAGCTTTCCTTGCGAACAATGAGATACTCACAGATAAAGCATTTCGATATATGTTGCTTTATTACTAAGCCAGTGGTCCGCTTCCCGCAGGCATCGGGCACGTTATTGTGCGTGTGCAGTACCTCCACAGTGATATTTGCTGCCAGTACGGCAATCAAAATATATGACAGGAGTTGCTTTAAGAAGCGGGAACGTAACATACCGTGTGTTGAGCAGCTACAAATATGCAACAATATTGCAAAAAAAATTAAGAATTTAAAAATTGCTTGCGACAGAGGACGCTGCTGACACCGGATATTTGACGCATCAGAGTTGATTACAACGTTTGTAAAATTCATACAATCGCTCTATATCTCCCGAACAGAGCAGAGGAACAGCTTCAGCTAAAACAAGTTCATCCCATTCCCACCATTTAATCTCCAGCAATAAGTTAATATGATGATCACTAAAACGCTTTCTGATTGCTTTCGCAGGATTTCCTCCAACAATTGTATAAGGCTCTACGTCCCTGGTCACTAAGCTCCGGCTTCCAACTACTGCACCATCGCCTATCTTAATACCCGGCATTATCATTGCTTCAGCGCCAATCCACACATCATTGCCGACTACAGTATCGCCGGCACTTTCGTAAGCATCTATGCTTTTGCTAAAAGCATCCACTTCAGACATATAGTAAAAAGGGAAACTTGAAATCCAATCGTGCCGGTGTCCTTGATTACCAGCCATTATAAAACTGGCACCAGTACCAATGGAACAAAATGAACCTATCATCAATTTGTCTACATCATCCCTATCCGGAATAAGATACCGGGCACAGTCATCAAAGGAATGTCCATGATAATATCCTGAATAATAAGAGTATTTTCCAGCGACAATGTTAGGATTTGTTACATGGTCTTTTATTATTTTCCCTTTGAAAGGAGTGTCAAAAAAGTTCATTAAGGAGTATTTAGCTATAACTTACATCAGTTTCTGCAAAAATAACAAAGTTTATAATGATGCGATGTACCGTCCTTTTAAAGAGCCATTACCCAGCCTGACCAGCTTACGGAATACGATCATCCGCTTCGTGCATTATAATACAGAAATTGCTCCAGGCGCGATAAATTAAACGATGATCAGCAGTGGGTTTAGCTGCATTATCCTGTAACCTTATACTTCGTGCAACCGTAAAAGCACTGATCAGTGACACATAAAGTCCAGGTTGAAATTTTAAAATTAGCAAAAGACTGCCGGAAAACTGTCTCGGATATCCCTCTACATCATTAACAGAACGCTCTTACATGAAAAGAATTTTCCTGATTATACTCTCTTTGTTCATTGGTTTTTCTTTAAAGGCCCAGATTTTCCTGCCCGCCATGCAAGGGGTCCAATATCGATCCGGGATCTCCGTTACGACGACGGCGGTAACCAACAATACCACCGGGTACTCGCTTACCAGCGGAGCCACTATCGTGGGACCTAATGCAGCCATCACAGCGAGAGGCCTTTGCTGGTCAACTAGTCCGAACCCGACGATATCAAACAGCAGATCAATAAACGGATCCGGTTCAGGGACTTTTTCCTATACTGTCATTAACCTGAATCCGGGTGTTACCTATTACATAAGGGGCTACGCCACTGCAGCCGGCGTGACTACGTATGGCAATGAGCAGATGGTAACAACCCTGCCAGTAATGAACTTCGCTTATACCGGAGGTA
>JBQGEO010000397.1:0-4791 GCA_052039655.1 Pararcticibacter sp. | reverse complement strand
TCCCCCATAAGTACCTGCACTGGACAATGACGATGCGGCGTAGTCGCCGATGTTGACGTTGCCTACCTGGCCGTAGCTGGCGCGAAGCTTCAGGGAAGAAACCGTTCCCGCCAGGACTGAATTGCGGTAGAAATTTTCTTCGGAAAGGTTCCAGCCAACAGAGCCTCCACCAAAGTTCCCGAACTTATGATTGAGCGCAAGGCCCGAAAATCCATCTCTTCTGAAGCTCGCACTTAACAGGTACTTTTTCTTATAATCATAAAGAACATTACTGAAGTAAGACCTGTACCCATTTTCCGTATAGGTCCCCTCCGCATCGCTTATGTCAGTGAACCCACCGGCATAAGAATCAAAGTAGGGATCGATCAAACCGGTACGGGTGGCAGATGTTCCATTCATTACCGTATGGATCTCTTCATAACCTGCCAGCGCACTGATATGATGATCACCCGCTATTGTCGTTTTATAATTAATGGTATTGGTAAAGTTTGTGCGGTAGTTGGTATTGTATTCGCTGGAAGCAGAACCATTGCTGCCAAACGCGCTGCCCTGGAGTGGGTTGCCAAAACTGGTATTAGCCACATTGAGGCTGTTGATGCTGTAGTTTGTTTTTACCTTAAATCCTTTAAACAATTCCCATTCGGCGTACACCAGTCCCAGGAAGTTATTGCTTTCAGAAGCATACTTATCATGATCGATTATCGGCAATGGGTTATAGTAACCGACAAGGATGGAATTGGGACCGAAACCAAGACTGTTTGCGCTGACATTATAAGAGCCGTCCGGGTTATAGGGCAGCACATTAGGCGGAAGTACCATAGATTCGCGCGTCAGGTTATTCCTGCCAAAGGAATTGTTGACACCTGTGGTCAGGTTGTTGTTGACAGCGTTACTATAAGTGAAATTAGTACCGATATGCAGCCCTTTTATCAGCAGGTGATCCAGGTTTGCCCTGGCCGACTTACGCTGGAATTTATTCTTCACCAGGAACCCCGTCTGGTCGCTGTAATTGAGTGATACAAAATAATTAGTGGTTTCCGAAGCCCCCGAAACACTGAGATTGTGATTTTGCGAACGGCCGGTCTGATAGAAGTAATCGTACCAGTTGGTTTCCTGGATTGAGCCATCAGCATTTTGTCCGAGGGCATATGCCTGCTTGAGACCCGAGTTGGCCTGGGCTTCGTTTTTAATCGTCACATAATCCTGCGCACCCAGCAATTCGGGTAATTTGGGTTTTTGGGTGATTCCGGCGTAAGCATCATAAGACACCCTTGCCTTTCCGGCTTTACCCTTTTTAGTGGTGATCACCACCACGCCGTTTGCAGCGCGCGAGCCGTAAATCGCTGTTGCTGAAGCGTCTTTTAATATTTCGACAGACTCAATATCATTTGGATTGATGCTGGACAACGGGTTATTTCCGGTAGCCGCCGAAAAACCGACATTCCCGGTAAATGAAGTAACCCCGTCAATAATGATCAGCGGATAAGAACTCAGGTTGATAGAGTTAGTTCCCCTGATTCGGAATACCGGAGTGGCATCCAGGGAGCCGCCGTTCGATGTCATCTTAACGCCTGCTGCCTGTCCCGCTAAGGCCTGATCGAAACTTGGAACCGGCCTGTTTTCAATCGCGCTGCCGTCAATACGTGCCGAAGAACCGGTAAACTCAGCCCTGTTCTGAACGGTATAACCCGATACCACTACATCCTTAAGCTGTTCGGCGGCAGGGGAAAGTGTCACCGCAACAAGGGTCTCCGCTCCTGTTTTGATTTCCTTCGGTTCATACCCTATAAATGAAAAAACAAGAACCGCTTCGCGGCTGGACACTTCCAGGCTGAAATTGCCTTCGGAATCCGATATTACCATATTGTTTTTCCCTTTCTCCTTCACCGTTACTCCCGGCATGGTCTGCCCCTTCTCGTCTTTAACGGTTCCCGAGATGGTCACCCTGTCAGGGACAGCCATCGTTTGCTGTACCTGCACAGGCTTCTTCCGCCCTTCAATCAGGATGATCTTATTTTCCTTATCAATAGTATAGCCCAGGTTATATTTACCCAGTAATTGTTTTAAAACATCTGCCAGGTCGCTTTTATTGAAATCCGCATCCACCGAAAGGTCTTTATTCACCTCTTTAGACGACCAGACGAAATTATAGCCTGTCTGTTTCCTGATTTCCTTAAATACTTTAATCAGGGAAACCCTCTTCTGGCTGAAGGTGACGGATTGCCCGAAAGAAGAAGCGCTTACCTGCAGGAGCGAAACAAAAACGAGAAGGAACGTGAGCTTCATAATCAGGAGAATATTAGGGACGCAGCGTGGCAGCCGCATAAAATTCCTGGTAAAAATTCTATACATTTACATACTTTTAAATCGTGAATAATTGTTTGAGACGCAGTCATTCCCCGGTCTTACCGGGAAAGATTTAAGAGCCTGGGAAAGGGAGTGTTGACAGCACTTCCTTTCGCTCTGTAAGCCGTTTGGTAATTTCCCTGTTGATTCCTCCTTTTATCAGTGTAGCAATTAATTATCAGCGCTTAGCGGACATTTTCCGGATATACCGTTATCTGCCTGCCTTCGATCTTAAAACGGACCTGCCTGGTCATTTCGAGCACCTGCAATACCCTGGAGATATTCGTGTACCGGGTAATGCTGGCCACAAAGGTGAGTTGCTTTAAAGACTCTTCTTCAAACCTGACGTCTACGTTGTACCAGCGGCCCAGCTCCTGCATCACACTGGCCAGCGCCACGTCATTGAACATAAAATAACCGTTTTTCCAGGCAACCGACTCCTCTGTATCCACATCCCTCACTTCGATGTTTCCATGCTTATATTTTGCCTGTTCGCCGGGCTTAAGAAGCCGGGAAGAATTCTTCGTGGTGATCTTCACCGCACCTTCCAGCAAGGTGGCAGATTCATGTTTTTCATCCGGATACGCCTGGATATTGAACTGGGTACCTATATCTTCCACTACACCGCCGGCAGTATGTACTTTGAAGGGATGCGCAGCGTGATGGGTCACTTCGAAATAAGCTTCGCCGCTCAGTTTCACCACGCGCTCCGCGCCGCTGAAGTTTACAGGAAAGGTGAGGCTCGACTGAGCGTTGAGCCAAACCCTGGTCCCGTCGGCCAGAACAACAGGATAGGGCGATTGTTCCCCCCTGGCTGTCGTTAAAGTATTGAAACCGGTTTCCCGCTTACCGATGGCAGACTGATAAACAAGCTGCCCGTCGAGCGCATCTATCCGGGTCTGCCCCTCAGTTGCGATCTCCCCATTCAGATTCCGGGTGAGCGTTATCTTTTTCCCGTTAGCAAGAACAAGCGTAGCCCGCGAATGGCCGGGAGCTACGTCGTCTTTAGAGGCAAGTTGCTGCGAAGATCGTTTTGCTGGCCTGCTCAGAAAGGAGTAACTGCCAATGATAATGGATAGCAGGATTGTAGCCGCTGCTGAGACAGGAATCCATGCCCGTCTTCTGCGGGCCGGACGTAAACGGCTGTCGAGCAGCGCTGCAAGACGGTTTTCATCTCCATACTTAGCGGCGTCCCATGAAGACCGCTTATCCTCCTGGAAGCGTTGATAGATTGACGCGTAAAGCCTCAGTTCTTCGTCTGAAGCCTTCCCGCCGGCAACTTTAGCAGCCAGTTCAAGGAAGTCTTTTTGTTCCATATCATGTGTATGGCACAAAAAAGACCTTCAGCCCCTATATAAATTTAAAAAAAATTTAATATGCTGATTAAAAGAAGATCATATAAGCTGATAAGCGGCTTAGTGTGACCCGTAGTTTTTTGAGCGTTGAAGTCATATGGTTTTCCACTGTTTTTTCTGAAATACCAAGGCGGCTGGCAATCTCCTTATTGGACAGTTGTTCGTAACGGCTTAAACGAAATACTTCCCCGGCTTTTTCCGGTAAAGACCTGGTAAATTCAGCAATCACATTCCTGAGCTCTTTCAGCTCCAATGTTTCATCACTAAACCCAGGTTCATGACCGCTTATTTGTTCCAGTGCAGTAAAGAAGCCGCTCCTGGCTTTGCCCTCCCTCAGGGCATTTGCTACTTTAAAACGGACCGCCGCATAGAGATAAGCCCGTAGATTGTCTACCCGGAAATTCTCCCTGTTCGACCAAATCCAGGCAAAAACCTCCTGCAGCACGTCAAGCGTTGCAGCTTCATCGCGCAATATATTGTAGGCGGAACGATAGAGAGCCGACCAATGCCGGGTATAAATTTGTGTATATGCAGCGGCGTTACTCCCGCGCAGAAGGACAACTAATTCACTATCGGTCAAAACGCTATAGGAGCTCATGAGACCCTAATATAAGCTTTTCTCCGATAAAGATCAAATCATGAGCCCGGTCACATCCCGGCAGCTTACAGTTTAGCCACCCCAACAGCCTGCAGACCTCTGGGGCCGCGCTCTGTTGTAAAAGTCACTTTATCATTCTCTTTAGCCTCGTAGGTCAGGCTGTTCACATGAAAGAACACATCTTCTTTCGTCTCGCTGTCACGGATAAATCCGAATCCCTTCGCCGTGTTATAGAAGTTGATAACGCCGGTATTTGGGGCATCTTTCGGCCGTTGTGCCTGTTTCGGTACAGCCACTGCTATATCGTCCAGATCAACAGGCTTTGGAGCCATAAATTCTGTATATGTGGTGGTGAGGTTACCGTTCTCGTCCACATACGCCATCATATCTTCCAGGCTTTTCCCTTTGTCTGAATTGGCTTTCCGGTTCTCTGCTTTAGCTTTCTTGTCCTGTTGCTTTTTAAGGCGTTTCTTTTCTTTTTCTTTTTTGTTA
>JBQGEO010000396.1:0-1584 GCA_052039655.1 Pararcticibacter sp. | reverse complement strand
TAAAGTGACCCGTGAACTCACAGGATCCGGTATATGGGGCGTAGAGTTCTTCCTTGCTGATGAAGGAGTCTACTTTTCAGAATTGTCTCCAAGACCGCACGATACTGGGATGGTTACCATGGCCGGTACTCAAAACCTTTCGGAATTTGAACTGCATGCCCGGGCTGTGTTAGGCTTACCCATAGCCGAAATTACGCATGAGCGAAATGGAGCCAGCGCCGTGATCCTTGCCCACGCAGAGGGAAAAGCGCCTGTATTTACCGGTGTGGAACAGGTTCTTGCTCAGCCTAAAGCGGATATCCGCCTGTTTGGCAAGCCCGTTGCGCGACCTTACCGCCGGATGGGAGTGGTTCTTACATACGATTCAATAGAAACAGAAATTGATGGAATTACCCAACGGGCGATTGATCTGGCGAAGCATGTGAAGGTTACGCCGTCTATCCCATAATCCACTTTGTTTCAAAAATATTATGTCCGGCATAAAGCAGTGATCCTGAAAGAAGATTAATGCTCTATGCCGGTTTTTTTTCAGGGATCTCCTGGTAACATTCCAATGCTCCCCTCAGGTTTTCCTTTATCTTTTTTACGAGGATCCTCGGACCCAGAACTTTTAATCTACAGCCAAATCCTAGTAATTCGCGCTCTAATTCGTAGTTCAGCACCACGCGGATACTGAACACCTTACCATCTGCATTCTCAGTTAACAACTTTTGCGTATGATGAAGAGGTTTTGTGATAACATATGGTGCATTTTCATGATCTACCTGGAACACTACTTCGCAATCGCTTTGGTTGGGAGACTTGGTAACCCCAATCAGATTTGAATAGTAGGACGATAAGTCGATCTTGTTATTAGGCCTATATGTCTCTCCCGAATCGGGTTCAATGCTGATGATCCGGTCGAGCGCCAGTGTCAGCAATGGTGCATTTCTCTGGTGTGAACTGCAAAGTACAAACCAGCGGTTCCGGTATTCCTTCAGCAAATAGGCGCTGATGCAAAAAGTACTTGCCTGCCGGGCTTTAAATGACTGGTAGGTGATACACAGCGCCGTTTGAGAAATAATGGATTTCCTGATCACTTCTATAAATTCCAGGCCTTTCAGGTTGTCATTCTTTTCAAAATCGATCACCGGTGCTGCCGCCGTTTTTTGCACATATATCTTATCTTCCAGTTTGCTTATCATTTCATTCACATCCGTAAAATGGCTGAAGCCTTTAAATTGCTTCAGCAGATCTGCTACCTCAGTAAGCACCTGCATATCCTGATTGGTTAAAGGGATATTTGTAATACTGTAATTTTTGTCTGAATAGGTATAGAATTTTTTATCCACTACAACAATCGGAGCCTCATAGCCCAGTTTATTGCTGCGCATCATTTCGATGTCAGCTTGTACCGTCCGCCGGCTTACACCCTTATCTATTCCCTGGAATTCATAAAGCGCATCTGAACATGCTTCTATCAGGTCTTCAAGCGACCACTTCTTGTATTTATGACGAAGACAATTGTCGATGGTCCGGTAACGGATAAGTGCATTGCGGTTAACAGGCATAGAATAAAATTTTCAGAAAAATATTAAAAAAAAG
>JBQGEO010000395.1:0-10728 GCA_052039655.1 Pararcticibacter sp. | reverse complement strand
GAAGGGTATATTTTACTGTTGTAATTTTTCCGGGGATAAACGGCTCGGGCTTTTCAAAACTGTTCCGGAATTTGCCTCTCATCACTTCTCCTCTGACGAGCATCTGATAGCCCCCCATCTGCACGTTTGCCGGATTCGGCTGATTGTTCGGATAGTCATCGGGAAATACATCAATCAGTTTTACCACGAAATCGGCATCTGTGCCTGTAGTGGCAATCACGAGGTCGGCAATAACAGGCCCGGCAAGCGTTACATCTGCAGTTAGCGGCTCGGTCTGGTATACCATCACATCGGGGCGCCGTGATGCAAACCGCTGATCAGCGATCATATATTCTCTTGTCCTCTGGGCGTGTACGCCGGCGGTATAGGGAACAGGCCGGGAGGGATCACTGATGTATTCATCGTAGCTTTCCGCTTCCGACGGGCGGCTGAATGCGAGTTTACTGCCTTTCTGAAAGTATAACTTTTGTTCCTGTATGTCTGCGGGCGGCCAGGTTTGATAGCTTTTCCATTGATTCGATCCTGTTTCAAAAATCAATGCTTCGGGTAATTCAGGTGCTGGTTGGCCCTTCAGGTAGTGCTGGAAAAATGGAAATTCCACTTTTTCCTGATACCACAGGCTGGTTGGCTGACCAAACTTTATGTCTCCGAACATGTCTCCCGCAGACCTGGCCCAGCCGCCGTGAAACCAGGGCCCCATTACGAGTGTATTTTTATTGTTTTTATTTTGTTTCTCAAGTGCCTGGTAAGTGGCGAAAGCGCCATAGCAGTCTTCTGCATCAAAGAAGCCGCCTACAACCAGCGTTGCTGTATGGACGTTTTTCAGGTGTGGCGTTATAAGACGGGACTTCCAGAAATCATCATAAGTGCCGTGGGTAACAAGATCATTCCAAAACCTGATAGAGTCACCGAAATACCTCGTCTTTACATTTTTCAGAGGCCCAAGATCAAGAAAGAACTTGTAATGATCATTTGCGGAGTAGTTCACCCTTTTTCCTCCTTGTTCCGGAGTAACAGGTTTGGGCCTCGGCACTCCAAACGAAGAATAGAAAGAAAACCCATCAGACAGGAAAAGAGCACCGTTATGATGAAAGTCATCACCTATAAACCAGTCCGTCACCGGGGCCTGCGGCGAAGCCGCTTTAAGCGCAGGGTGTGCTCCCGGGAGTGCCGCTGTTGAGTAAAAGCCCGGATACGAAATTCCGTAAATGCCGGCCTTACCATTATTCCCCTTGATGTTCTTAATGAGCCAGTCGATCGTATCATAGGTGTCGGTACTTTCGTCTATGTCCTTTTTGCTCTTTCTGTTTGCCGCATGCGGTCTGATATCTTCATAGGTTCCTTCACTCATCCACTTCCCTCTGACGTCCTGGTAAACAAAGATGTAACCCTCTCTCGCAAAAAGCATGGAAGGCCCCAGTGTTTTCTTATAATTGTCTGCTCCGTATGGTGCCACAGTGTAAGGGGTACGGTTGAGGAGCAGGGGGTATTTTTTACTTTGATCTTTTGGCACATAAATCGATGTAAAAAGACGTACGCCGTCACGCATGGTAATGTATTTCTCAATTTTCTGATAGTTATCACGTACGTAAGCTGAGTCCGTATCGGTTTGAGCCTTTAATTGTAAGGTAAATGTTAAAAATAGCAGGATAACGTATCTTTTCATGAATTAAAATATGTAATGATGCTAATTTAGAAAAACAGTAATAGCTTTGGCGTCGTTTATTAAAATTTCTTACATCTTTAATGAGATTAACAGAAGTAGACAGTCAACGGCTTGCCCGCGAATTCCTGGAAATTCCCGGAACGATATATCGCGGCGATCCTCAATATATCAGGCCTTTAGATGATGATGTAGCCAGTGTATTTAATAAAGAGACAAACAAATACTTTGAAGAAGGTAAATGTATCCGCTGGATATTAAAGGATGAATCAGGAAATGGTATCGGACGTATTGCAGCATTTATAAATCCTGCGACAGTCCATACCTTTGATCAGCCTACGGGTGGGATCGGGTTTTTTGAGTGCATCAACAATAGAGAAGCCGCCTTTATGCTTTTCGACGCTGCCCGTGAATGGCTTCAGAAGCATGATATGGAAGCAATGGACGGACCTGTTAATTTAGGAAGCAGAGAAAGATGGTGGGGCTTGCTTGTCGACGGCTTTCATCCTCCGTGTTATTGCTGTAATTATAATCATCCCTGGTACCAGAAGTTCTTCGAGGATTATGGGTTTAAAGTTTTTTTTAAGCAATATACCTATCTGAGGAAGGTGAAGGAACCTCTAAGGAAAGTTTATTATGATGTGGCGGAAAGAATATTCCGGAATCCCGACTACTCTTTCCGGAATGTCGAAACGAGGATCCTTGATAAGTATGTTCAGGATTTCAGAACCGTTTATAATAAAGCATGGGTAAATCATGAGGGTGTAGGAGAAATGAGCTTTGATGCTGCTAAAAAGCTCATAGGCAGCCTGGCATCGGTGATAGACCAGCGTATAGCCTGGTTTGCCTATTATAAAGATGAGCCGGTCGGTTTTTTTCTGAGCATTCCGGAGCTTAACGAACTTTTCGTGAAATATGCGCGGGGAAAGTTAAATCTGATGAGCAAGCTAAGACTGGTGGTAAATAAATGGTTAGGTAAATGCAGGACCATGTACGGACTTGTTTTTGGGATAATCCCCGAGCAGCAAAAGAAAGGTGTGGAGATCGCCATGATTGTTGCCGCAGCGAATGCTCTTTTAGAGAATAAAGCGTATGATGAGGTGCAGATGAACTGGATCGGTGATTTCAACCCCAGGATGATGCATATCGCAGAACAGATAGGGGCAAGGGTGTACAAAACTCATCATACTTACAGATATTTGTTTGACAGGGCTGCAGAATTTAAAAGGCATCCTGAAATTTAATTTTATTGACAGATAGTTTACCTAAGTTTGCATAAATGCAATTTATCTAAGATTAAGACCAACAATTTATGAACATGCAATATGATGTAACAGTTATTGGCAGCGGACCGGGTGGATATGTTGCCGCTATCCGTTGTGCCCAGTTAGGATTAAAGACTGCCATTATCGAGAAGTATAATACCTTCGGTGGAACCTGCCTTAATGTAGGGTGTATCCCGTCAAAAGCTCTTCTTGATTCATCCGAGCATTATTACAATGCTTCCCACACATTTAAAACACATGGTATTGCTCTTAAAGATCTTAAAGTTGACCTCTTTCAGATGATGGCGCGAAAGGCACAGGTAGTACAGGAAAACACTGCCGGGATCTCGTATCTGATTAAGAAGAACAAGATAACTCCCTATACAGGCGTGGGGTCTTTTCAGGATAAGAATACCATCAGGATTAAAAAGGCAGATGGTGCGGAAGAAACGATCACTACAGATAAAGTTATCATAGCTACAGGTTCGAAACCGACAGTGCTGCCATTCCTTCCTGTGGACAAGAAACGGATCATTACTTCGACTGAGGCTTTAAGTCTGACGGAGGTTCCAAAGCACCTGATCGTTATCGGTGGTGGCGTGATCGGACTGGAGCTGGGATCTGTTTATGCCCGCCTGGGAGCTAAAGTGACGGTAGTAGAATTTCTTGATTCCATTATTGCAACGATGGACAAGACCATGGGCAAGGAATTGCAAAAGTCTTTAAGTAAACTCGGCTTCGAGTTTTTACTGGGTCATAAGGTAACGGGTGCGGTTGTTAAAGGCAAAAAAGTAACCGTCAGTGCAGATAGCCCAAAAGGAGAGAAAGTGACACTTGAAGGCGACTATTGCATCGTGGCGGTGGGCCGCAGCGCGTACTCGGCAGATCTTGGCCTGGAAAACATTGGAATTAAGCTGGAAGAACGGGGTAAGAAAATCCCGGTGAACGAACATCTTGAAACGCCGGTTAAAGGAGTTTATGCCATAGGGGATGTGATTAACGGAGCTATGCTGGCTCATAAAGCGGAAGAGGAGGGTGTATTTGTCGCTGAAACAATTGCCGGTCAGAAGCCTCATATCAATTATAATTTAATTCCGGGAGTAGTCTATACCTGGCCGGAAGTTGCAAGTGTCGGACTCACCGAAGAGCAGCTGAAAGAGCAGGGAAAGAAATATAAAACCGGGTCCTTCCCTTTTAAAGCAAGTGGAAGAGCCAGGGCGAGTATGGACACAGACGGACTGGTGAAAGTCCTTGCCGACGCGCAGACAGATGAAATTCTGGGAGTCCACATGATTGGGCCTCGCGCAGCCGATATGATTGCAGAAGCCGTAGTTGCCATGGAATTCAGGGCTTCAGCAGAAGATATCGGAAGAATTTGCCATGCGCACCCAACGTATACAGAGGCTTTTAAGGAAGCTGCGCTTGCTGCTACGGAGAACAGGGCGATACATATATAACCGGAAGGTTAGCCATTAGCGGTCAGCTATCGGCTATCAGCTTTTGCGGTAATACTTGCCTGGTGCTGAATGGGAAGTGCCCGGGTATAAGGTTTATGATAGAGGCTGTCTCATAGTCGAATAGCCCTTTTTATCTCCAGAATCTCAATAAAAAAGCCTCAGCATTGCTTAAATACTGAGGCTTTTTATTTGTTGGACAACCTATTGCGGGTTTCGCAATTCAAAAATGATATTTCTTATTAGGAACTGCTTCTCTACTTTCCGATAGCATACTGAATGCCGCCGAGCAAATGTTTCAGGAACAGAGGATCACTATAGCTTTCTTTGGTGTGGCCGAGACCGGTATAGAAGGCTCTGCCTCCATCGAACTCGTGATACCAGGCAATGGGATGGTTATTGCCGTTCCCGCCACCTTCATAGCTTGTTTCATCCAGAGAACCCAGCACCTTGATATCCGGGTTGATGTCTTTGAAGTTGTACCATTCATCCGTATGCTCCCACACATCGGGGAGATGGCTGGTTGAAGGATGGTTCTTATTGACAATATTGATCTTTGCTTTCTGGACTTTCGGGTGATTCGTGAAATAGGCGCCTACAAGCTTATTGTACCAGGGCCATTCATATTCCGTATCCGTTGCTGCATGTACCCCGACAAAGCCCTTTCCTGACCTGATGTATTTCTCGAAAGCTGCTTGCTGTTTGTCGTCAAGCACCTCATGGGTGGTATTAAGAAACACAACAGCATCATATTTCCGGAGGTTTTTTTCGGTGAACAGACCGGCGTTTTTCGTGGTGTCTGCACTGAATCCATTTTCTTCTCCCAGTTTTTGAATCGCAGAGATCCCGTCAGGAATAGATTCATGGTAGTATCCTCCTGTTTTACAGAAGACAAGTATCCTTGGTTTTCCAGCGTGAGTTTCGGGTTTATTATTGCAGGATGCGAGGCTGGCAGAAGCAACAGAAAAAAGCGTCATTAAAAGATAGATCATTGTTTTATTGGTTATACATTGTTGGTTTATGCGAATATAAAGGTTTTGCCGCTAAAGTAAGGAATTAAAAAAGGGGCTTTCGCCCCCTTTCATTTATAGTGTTTAATCAAGTACTATTTATTTCTCGTACTGCATCATCTCGTATTCGTCGTCATCTATTTCACCAGTGTAGGGTTCCGTCATTTGTGCGTCGATATCCACATCATGCTTATTCCAGCCGAGGCGGGTCATAATCGAATCAAACGCTTCGTAGATTACCGGCACAATCACGAGCGTCAGGAATAACGAACTTGTCAGACCTCCGATCACGACCCAGGCAAGACCATTTTTCCATTCAGCACCTGCTCCTTTTGCAAGAGCAATTGGAAGCATCCCGATAACCATTGCAATAGTTGTCATCAGGATCGGACGTAAACGGGCATGGTTTGCCAGGATAAGTGCTTCACGGGTGCTTTTACCCTCTGCTTTTTGCTGATTAGTAAAGTCGACCAGGATAATCGCATTCTTGGCAACAAGACCGATCAGCATGATCAAGCCCAGGATGGTAAAGATATTGAGCGAATTATTGGTAAGTGCCAGTGCAAGCAGGGCCCCGATAACGGATAGTGGTATGGAAAACATTACCACAAACGGATAGATATAGTTGTCGTAGAGCGCAACCATGATGAGGTATACCAGGACAATAGACATCAGGAGCGCGATCCCGAGGGTACCGAACCCTTCTGACTGGTTTTCCATATCCCCGCCAAATACATAACTTACGCCGGACGGCTTCGGAAGGTCTTTTATCTGCTGTTCAAGCTCGCTGAAAATCGTACCGGAAGGACGTCCTACCACCTGCGACTGAACAGAGATCTTAGTGCTCTTGTCCTGGCGTTCCAGCTGGCTCGGACCTGAACTTTCAGTTACTGTCGCAAACTGATCAAGGTGAACCTGATGTCCCTCGCTATTGATGAATGTCAGATTTTTTACATCCTCCACACTCTGCCTGTTAAAATTGTCCAGGCGTATGTTAATATCATATTCATATTCACCCTGGCGGAACTTGCTGTCCGTATTGCCGCTGAAAGCCGTTTGCATGGTTGCACCTACTGTCTGCAGGCTCAATCCCAGCGATGACATCTTGTCCCGGTCAACTTCGACTTTTACCTCGGGATTCCCTTCTTCCACGGATAGTTTTACTTCAGTTGCTCCCGGTATTTTTGCGAGTTTGTTTTTTACCACCTCTGCAAAACGGGCCACACTGTCGAGCTCTGAACCCATCACCACAACTTCAACCGGTGCTTGTTCGGCAGTTCCCAAAATGCTCACGGGGGTGGTTGTAACCTTTGTTCCCACAAGCAGGGGAGCCAGTTCTTTTTTAATTTTGGCAGCGTATACATCAGAAGGGTCGTCACGATTTTCGCGCCCGACCAGTTGGACGTTTACTTCAGCCTTATAAGCTGTGGCCTGCGCGCCTCCGTTTCCGTCACTGGTTTGCCCCACAGTGGTGATCAGGCGTGTAACCTCCGGCTTTTTGCTCAAGAAGGCTTCTGCTTTACTTGTTATAAGATTGGTTTGCTCTACTGATGCATCTTTCGGCATTTCCAGCTGTACTATGAATTCCCCCCTGTCACTTTGTGCGAAGAATTCTCCTCCGATGTAGCCAGTTGCAACAAGCCCGAAGGATGCCACCAATAATAAGAATGTGAGGCCCAGCACTGTTTTCTTATGGCCAAGCGACCATTCCAGAATAGATGTTATCCATGCAGTGAATTTATCAAGACCTCTTTCAAACCTTAAAATGATGCGGCCGAAGAAGTTCTTTCCTTCGATATGTTCCAGCTTACCGAACCTCGAAGAAAGAAGCGGCACGATAGTGAAGGACGCCAGTAAGCTGAGCATCGTCGCGATAATCACCACCACACAGAAGTCTCTCAGGATATCAGATACAAGTCCTGTACTGATGGCAATGGGGAAGAACACAACGACGATTACCAGAGTAATAGAAGTAACGGTGAACCCGATTTCCTTAGTCGCATCGTATGCGGCACGAACCCGGTTTTTACCCATCTCCATATGCCGGTAGATATTCTCCAATACCACGATCGCATCGTCTACCAGGATCCCCACCACCAGCGACAGCCCGAGGAGCGACATCAGGTTAAGAGTAAAACCCGCGAGGTTAATTCCTATAAAGGTTGCTATAAGCGATGCCGGTATCGAAACCATTACAATTGCTGCATTCCGCAAACTGTGCAGGAAGAAGAGCATCACGAATGCTACCAGTAATACTGCAAGCAGGAGGTCATGGATAACCGCATCTGCTGACTCCAGTGTGTATACAGAGCTGTCCGAAGCTATGGTAAGGTTCAGTTTGATGTTTTTATAGTCATTATTCATGGAAGCTATGATACCCTGTATGCCTTTACTAACTTCCACCGCATTGGCATCTGTTTGCTTCAGCACCTGGAGGGCAATAGCTGCTTTCCGGTTTACCCTGGCTATCTTTTCAACGTCTTTCTGCGCATCCTGCACATCGGCGACGTCCCTCAGCCTTACCTGGATGCCGTTTTTATCCGAAACTACCAGGTTGCGAAGTTGTTCTACGTTTGCATATTTCCCGGAAAGACGGATGAGGATATCCCTGTCTACTGTTTTGATACTACCAGTCGGGAAATCGAGGTTGGATGTCTGGATAGCCTGTTGTACGGACAATAATGAAAGTCCATAACCCTGTAGTTTATTTTCATCCAGGTTTACCTGTATTTCTCTTTCGCGCCCGCCTACGATATTTACCTGAGCTACTCCGTTCACCCGGGAAATTCTCGGAGCCAGCCGGTTGTCAATCAGGTCATAAAATGCCGCATCATCGAGGTTCGAAGTTGCCGATAAGGTAACGATGGGAAGATCGTCCAGTGAGAATTTATTCAGCGAAGGAGCTTCTACGTCATCGGGTAATTGTGAAAGAATGGCATTTACCTTTCTTTGCGCATCATTCAGGGCGTAGTCTGCATCCCCATCACTTGTGAGCTGAATCGTTACGATCGACAAACTTTCATAAGAGACAGCGTTTAGTTTCTTGATATTCTCCATCGAAGCCACCGCATCTTCAATTTTTTTCGTCACGGTATTTTCCACCTCGGTAGGTGATGCTCCCGGATAGATCGTCGCAACGGAAACTACTCCCGGGCTAAACTTCGGGAGCATTTCGTAATTGAGCGACAAGTAGCTTACAATACCCAGCAAGCTTAATACTGTAAACAGTACAACGACAATGGTGGGTCTTTTTATTGATATTTCAGCTATTTTCATTTTCTTTCTTCATTGACGGCCATCTTCCGGCCGAAGGCTTTCGTTTTATTTTACTGCCTGTACCTGGGCTCCGTCTACCAGGTTCACCTGGCCACTGATAATCACTATATCACCCTCGTTCAATCCATTCAGAATTTCCACCCTGTCGGAGATAATTCTTCCGGGAGTGACCTTATGTTCCTGAGCTGTATTTCCCTTAAGCAGATAAACTTTATTACTGTTCACACTTCCAACGAAAGCAGATCGGGGTACAGTAATGAGAGGCTTTTGTGCCGGAAGATCAAAAGTAGCAGTTCCATACATTCCGGCTTTCAGCTGGTTCCCCGAATTATTGGATACCTGTACTTCTACAGGGAAATTCAGATTGGCATCCGCCTTTGCCGCAATGAAGCTGATTTTGCCGGTGAATGATTTGTCCGGGAATACATTGGATGTTATTTTTACCTGATCGCCTACTTTAAGGTTTACAACCTGCGCTTCATTGGCAGTTACCTTTAGTTTGAGTTTTGAGAGGTCTACAATCTCAAATAATTGCGTCCCTGGAGATACGTACGATCCTTTTTCAATAAATCTTTTGTTTACGATTCCGGAAATCGGTGCTTTTATATCTGCATCATTTGCTTTGCGTTTTGCCGTTTGCAGACGGGCCTGTGCATTTCTAAGGTTGAGACGCTGAGCGTCTACCTGCTGCTGAGTTACCCCTCCTGTTTTGAAAGAACTTTCATAGCGTTCTACATCTCTCAATGCTGTTTGATAATTTGCCTGTGCGGCTTGTGTTTCTACAGCAAGAAGTTCGTCGTCTATTCTGGCAACAACCTGGCCTCTCGAAACGTGGTCACCTTCGTCAACAGAGATACGGGTTACGCGTCCTGAGTTTTCAGCTGATAGGGTGAGGTCCTGATTCGCTTCAAACGTTCCGTTGGCCGTGAAATCAAGTTCTATATTGCTCTTCTTTGCCGTTTCTGTTTTCACGGCTACAGCTCCTGAATTTCCTGCCGCCACGACAGCCGTCTTTTCCTCGTTCTTCTTCTTGTTGTTTTGCAAAACCCAGCCAATCAGAACAAATACTGCAATAACAGCTATGATGGTTATGATAGTTCCTTTTTTCATTAGTTTAATAGTGATTTGATATTACCGTTAGATTTTAATAGTTGTATTTCAGCAATCTTATAGTTGAGTAAAGCCTGATTATAGCTGTTTTTTGCATCTGTTAGTGAATTTTCTGCATCAAGGAGATCTGTAAGGGGAGCAAGCCCGTTTCTATAGTTATTCTGGGTGCTGTTATACACATCCATAGCTAAACTCACATTTTCTCTTTGCCTGTTTATTGTACTCAGACTATTCTTTATTTGCGTTTTGGCATTTTCATTGGCCAAATTTAAACTTTGAATAACGTCTCTTTCTGTTTCCTTATTCTCGAGAATATCCACCCGGGCTTGTCTGAGTCGTGAACGTGTCGCGAATCCATTGAAGATAGGAATACGAAGAGTAAGGCCTATGGATGCAGCCTCATACCAAAAAGCATCTCCTCCCGACTTGTAAAGGTCGAACTTGTTGCTCATCCCGGTATAGCTGTACTCGGTGAACATCGCGAGGGTTGGATAATACTCCGATTTGTAAGCTTTCTCCTGCAATCTAAGAAGATCGCCCTGCTTTCGTACAAGTAAGTACTCCAGACGGGTGTTATAATTTACGCTATCGGATAATGCCGCAGTGCCTTTAAGATTAGCAATCTCCACATCAGGAATGATCAAGTCATTCCTGACCGGCATACCCATATAATATTTTAACTGATTTTCCTGTAACTTGATGGAGTTGGACATTTGCTCATAAGAAGACTTGTAATTCGTCAGGCTTACACGCACCCGGTCTAAGTCGATCTTTCTTGCAAGACCATTCTTATATTGATCGGAGATGATCTGTTCGATACGAGTTGTGTTTTTGATATTTGTATCAATAACAGATAATGCTTCCCTGTTTACCAGGATTTGATAATAGAGCCCGGATACCTGTTCGATTACCTGCTCCTCGGTCAGATCAACATTAATGTTATAATAAGC
>JBQGEO010000394.1:0-2173 GCA_052039655.1 Pararcticibacter sp. | reverse complement strand
AGAGGACAGGTAGCCAACTAATGGCTACCTTCCTACTCGATTATTGTGCACGCCTGACATCGCTTTCACAGAATTTATTCGCATAAGAACTCAACTCAAAAGCCATTTCACTAAGCATAGACACATTCGTATCGGTATCATCCAGAAGCATTAAGCATTCATTAGTCGGAAAGTATAGTTCCGGTTCTGCATCATCATCCACGAGTACCACCCCGTGAGACAAGGAGTAACAGCAGCAAAGAATATTGAAAACTATATAATGCGTATAACCCATCAGATCATCGATCAAATGCTGATAACCGGGGCATTCTGCATCTGCAATTCCGGATACAAACTCACTTCCATGCCCATTTTCCAGTGCCTGCCGGAGTTCTTCATCACTGATATTATTAAGGTTCTGAAGACTATCTACCGTTGATTCGACCATACGCATAGCCATCATCATCGTCTTGACATTTTCATCATCTAGCGACTCAAGCAAAGCCATGTCAAACGGAAAATCATCCCCTTCTTTAAAAACAGACTTCAAATCTTTTAATTCATCACACAAGGCTGTATTAATTCCATAAAAGTAGAGTTCGCTGTAAAAAGTACAAAGCAGACAGGCAGTATGGACAATCTGTTCACGATAATTGAATATTTTTTCAGGCATTGATGTATCTCCAGGCGGCAAAGCTATTCTTCTTTTTTACTTTTTTCTTTATTTCTCTCATAATATCCATTAAATGAGATTGGCTGACGGTTATTATCAGTTATCTGAACAGATCCATATCCACTTTCCGATATATAAAAGGTAAGTTGTTGAATATTCTGAACATCCCTGGGTTTAACAACAATATCCCATCCGCCTCTTTTCCTATTCTTCGCAATATATTCAAAATCTTTGGATGTAAACTTGATTCCCCCTTCAGAAGGGTTCATCGGAGCCGAATAGGCTCTTCCGAAATAAGGAAGAAAACAAATAAGTGTATCCTTCATCACCTTTACATCATATTCGGAAGTGAGCTGAAAAGAACTCCCTCCCATCGGCAGTGCAAACTGCGCCTTAAAAACAAAGTCCTTTGAATTGACCAGTTGTTTTATTTCAGCAGCTTTCTTCTCCCTTACCTCCTTTTTCAATTCCCTGACCTGCTGTGCAAAACCTACACTTGCAATCGTCGAAACCGCTCCAAGAATCATTAAAATCTTCGAGTAATAAAAAATAAATCTGCAATTCATAATTGATCGGTTTTGGCTGATAATTAATAATTTAGCCAAATTACACTAATTATTAAACAAATCAAAACATAGTAAAGTTTTGAACATGACCCCGGGGACG
This sequence comes from Pararcticibacter sp., assembly GCA_052039655.1. GTDB lineage: Bacteria > Bacteroidota > Bacteroidia > Sphingobacteriales > Sphingobacteriaceae > Arcticibacter. The sequence continues at coordinate 855 of JBQGEO010000394.1, read as the reverse complement.
TTTTATCGTGATCCTCGTCACATTCCCCAACTACACTTTTCTTTATCTTTGCAGGTGCCTGCAATTCCCATCTGTAGGATTAAAAAGGCTTCAGTCAGCCGCAAATCTTCGCGGTCGCAAAATTATCAGAATCGTGAAAAGAAAGATTAAATATTACCGCCTGCTTTGGTTTAAATATGACCTTCCAGCAGGGCTCTCTGTCTTCTTTGTTGCCCTGCCTTTATGTCTTGGTATCGCCCTCGCTTCGGGAGCTCCCTTGTATTCCGGTATTCTCTCGGGCATTATCGGAGGCCTTGTGGTGTCGCTGATCAGCGGCTCGCATCTCAGTGTATCAGGACCGGCAGCAGGACTCACCACGCTGGTATCAGCTTCAATCCTGTCTCTGGGCAATTACCAGATCTTCCTGCTGTCAGTCATGGTAGCCGGGTTGTTCCAGTTAGCTCTCGGCATCTTAAAACTGGGAACCATATCTAACTACTTCCCTTCTTCTGTGATAAAAGGAATGCTTGCAGCAATCGGCATAATACTGATATCCAAGCAGGTTCCTATTGCCCTGGGATATGACAGGCCTGATTTTTGGAAAAGCGGATTTCTCCAGATTTTCTCAGACGAACATATCCTCGCAAACCTTCACGACTTCAACCTGCATATCCGGAGGGGGGTGATCCTGATAACAGGACTGTCGCTCGCCTTACTTGTTCTGCTGCAGCAGCCATTTGCAAAGAAATTAAAAATAGTTCCGGCTCCGCTGCTCGTTGTTTTATCGGGCATCCTGATAAATTCCCTCTTTCCATTTCTTAGTTCAGATCTTGCATTAAAGCCAGGTCAGCTAGTCAATATCCCATCCAACATATT
>JBQGEO010000393.1:0-11580 GCA_052039655.1 Pararcticibacter sp. | reverse complement strand
TAAACATTGCTATCAACAGCTTGATATTTTATTTCTGAAAGGTATGGCACAGGTACTTATTGTTTTTCCAAAGGTAAAAAAATCCATTATCTTTACCCTCGCCTATATCGATCGTGGATGGAATCAATCGCTTTTATTGATACGGAAATTGAACCGCGCAGCAAGAAAATACTGGATATAGGATGTATCCTTGATAACCATCGCCCTTTTCACTCAGGATCACTCAGCGCGTTTGTCAGCTTTATAGGCGGATCGAAATTCATTTGCGGACATAACATTTTCAGTCACGACCTGAAGTTTCTTAAGAGGACTCTGGGACAGGACCTGGCAGATAAACACGGCGTGATCGACACACTGCTCCTCTCCCCGCTGATGTTCCCTGCTCAACCCTCACATGCCTTGCTGAAAGACGATAAACTTCAGACTGATGATCTGAATAATCCACTTAACGACGCTATAAAGGCCCGGGATCTGTTTTACGATGAAGTATCTGCATTTCATGCTCTTGCTTCACCGCTAAAACAAATCCTATGGTTATTACTGCACCGTCACCCTGAGTTTAGCGCATTTTTTATTTGCACCGGAACCTATGGCAGCCGTCAGGATGCGGGAGCACTTATTAAAACAATCTTCGGGGAGGATATTTGCAACCGGGCTGATCTGCAACAGATGATTGCAGAATATCCTGTAGAACTGGCCTATTGCCTTGCATTGCTCAGCTGCAAAAAACCAAACTCGCAACTGCCGCCCTGGGTGATCATGCAATACCCGAAAGCTGCGCTGATCCTGCATCAACTGCGGGACACCCCTTGTCTGGAAGGCTGTAATTACTGCAACCGGGCACTGGACATACACGAAGGACTAAAAAGGCATTTTGGCTTTCCGGCCTACCGCACCTACGGCGACGAGCCACTACAAGAGATGGCAGTGAAAGCAGCTGTTCATAATAAATCACTCCTGGCAGTTTTTCCAACCGGAGGAGGCAAGTCAATTACGTTCCAGGTTCCGGCTTTAATGAGCGGAGAAAATTCAAAAGCTCTGACAGTAGTGATCTCTCCCTTGCAATCTCTGATGAAGGACCAGGTAGACAACCTCGAAAAAGCAGGTTGTACGGCAGCGGTTACGATTAACGGATTGCTTGATCCCATCGAACGCGCGAAATCTTTTGCACGGGTTGAAGACGGGTCGGCATCTATCCTCTACATTTCTCCCGAATCGTTACGGTCTGTAAGTATTGAACGGCTGTTGCTTGGCAGGAAAATAGCTCGTTTCGTGATTGATGAGGCACATTGTTTTTCTTCATGGGGGCATGATTTCAGAGTCGACTACCTGCATATCGGCGACTTCATCCGCTCATTGCAGGAAAAGAAGAACAGCGAGGTACCGATCCCTGTTTCGTGTTTTACCGCAACTGCAAAGCGAAAAGTAATAGAAGATATCCGTCTGTATTTTAAAGAAAAGCTTTCCCTGGAACTGGAATTATTCAGAACCGGAGCATCCAGAACCAATCTCCATTACCGCGTGATTAACAGCGCGGACGATACTCACAAATACAGCATGCTCCGGGACCTCATCGGGGAAAAGCTATGCCCTGCTATTGTCTACGTTTCGAGAACGAAGAGGGCCTGCGAACTCGCCGATAAATTGACCAATGATGGATTAAAGGCACTCCCCTATCACGGAAAGATGGATTCATCCGAAAAGATAGGAAACCAGAACGATTTTCTCTCCGGGAAGGTACGCATTATGGTTGCCACGTCCGCTTTTGGAATGGGAGTGGACAAAAAAGACATAGGGATGGTGATTCACTATGACATTTCAGATTCACTGGAGAACTATGTCCAGGAGGCCGGACGGGCAGGCAGAGACGAAAATATTACGGCCGAATGCTATATCCTCTACAATGATGAAGATCTTTCCAGGCATTTCATCCTGCACAACCAAACCAAACTGGGCATTAAAGACATTCAGCAGGTATGGAAAGCAATCAAAGATCTGACAAGATTCCGGTCTGCTGTTTCCAACTCAGCATTGGATATAGCCCGTAAAGCCGGTTGGGACGATTCCATCGCCGATGTAGAAACGAGGGTGACCACGGCAATTGCTGCACTTGAAGACGCCGGGTATGTCCTGCGAAAACAGAACATGCCGAAGGTATTCGCCAGCAGTATCATACCACGTACAGCTCAGGAAGCAGTAGACAGGATACAGGCATCTGAACGACTCTCCGATGACCAAAAAACAAGTGCCATCCGGATCATCAAAAAGTTAATCTCTGCCAGGAGCCGGAAGCTTGTCAGCGACGACGCTCCTGAATCACGGATTGATTACATATCCGACCACCTGGGAATTGAAAGAGAAAAAGTAATTGAAGCAGTCAATCTTTTGCGGGACGAAAATATCCTGGCTGATGCCATGGATCTCACGGCCTTTATCAAAAAGGGAGAAAACAGGAACCGTTCGCTGAATATCACAGAAACGGCCTGCAGCATGGAGAACTTCCTGCTATCTGCCATTGATGAAGATGAATCTGTTTATTCGCTCAAAGAACTGAATGACCTGGCAGGAGAAAAAGGGATCAGCAACGCTACCCCTAACCAGATCCAGACTATTCTCAATTTCTGGGCTATAAAGAAATGGATATCCAAGAGAAGAGATGGCTACTCAAAAAATCATCTCAGAATCCACTGGCTTATCAAAAAAGAAGAGGCAAAAGAGAAATTCCAGAAACGCCGGGATCTTGCAGGATTCATCATTCATCATCTTTACCAAAAGACGGTAGCCAGCATCCCTGTAACCGGATCTGACTCCGAAGAAATATTGGTGGAATTTTCGGAATTGGAACTTGTTAACGAATACAACCGGCAGACCGGTCTTTTCCAAACACAAGCAAACCACGAAGATATCGAAGACACCTTGTTTTACCTCTCCCGCACCGGCGCGTTAAAGCTGGACGGGGGCTTCCTGGTAATTTATAATAAGCTGACCATCGACAGGCTTGAAAAAAATAACAGGGCGAAATACACCCTTGCTGATTACCAGAAGCTAAGCCAGTTTTATGAGAATAAAGTACAGCAAATCCATATTGTTGGCGAGTATGCGCAAAAAATGGTAAATGATTATAAAGAGGCGCTCGGGTTTGTCGACGACTATTTCCAATTAAACTACTCTTCGTTCCTCAGCAAATACTTCAGAGGAGACAGACAGGTTGAAATTAAAAGGACTTTGACACCCGCAAAATTCAGGCAGATCATAGGCGATCTGTCACCAGCTCAGCTCAGGATAATCAACGACAATACTTCTAACTATATCGTTGTGGCGGCCGGCCCTGGAAGTGGAAAAACCCGGGTCCTCGTCCACAAGCTTGCTTCACTGGCAATGATGGAAGACATCAAACTGGAGCATCTGCTCATGATCGCCTTTTCAAGAGCGGCCGTTACTGAATTCAAAAAACGCCTGACGGGGCTCATTGGCAATGCTGCAAACTTCGTTGAGATTAAAACATTTCATTCATATTGTTTTGATCTGACCGGGCGGGTAGGCAGCCTTGAAAGATCCGGCGATATCATCAGGGAGGCCGTTAACAAAATACGCAGCCGGGAAGTTGAAACCAACCGCATTACCAAAACCGTCCTGGTGATTGATGAAGCTCAGGATATGGATGCTACTGAATACTCCCTGGTGGAAGCACTCATAGAGCAAAACGAGGACATGAGAGTGATCATGGTTGGAGATGACGACCAAAATATCTATACGTTCCGGGGAGCGAGATCAGAACACCTGGAAAAATTTATCAGGGACAAGGACGCAAGCAAATATGAACTTATTGAAAATTACAGGAGTAAGAATAACCTGGTACAGTTTGCCAATCAGCTTGCAGAACGCATTTCTCACAGACTAAAGAGCAGCCCGGTTGTTGCCCGGCAAATAGACAATGGAAAGATCCGCCTGACACACTATAACGGAGTGAACCTGGTCACTCCCCTGGTAAACGACCTGCTAAATACAGATCTCAAAGGCAGTACCTGCGTACTAACGAGAACTAATGAGGATGCTTCCAGGATCGCCGGGCTGCTGCTAAGTCACGACAGGCCGGTTAAGCTAAGCCAGTCAGACGATGGCATAAGTGTTAAAAACATTCTCGAAATCCGGTTCTTCCTGGAGCTTCTTGACAGCTACCCTGACGTTTCTATTATCCAGGAGGAGCACTGGAAGCAGGCAAAGGCGGAACTAATAAAACACTTCAGTAAGAGCACGAAACTGGATATGTGCCTGCGTGTGCTGAAAGATTTTGAAGAAACTAATACAAAAGCTAAATACAGGACAGACCTGCAAACTTTGCTCCAGGAATCGAAACCGGAAGATTTTCTATTCACCACCGAAGATATTATCCTGGTGTCCACTATTCACCAGGCAAAAGGGAAAGAGTTCGATCACGTCTTTTTATTACCCGGCACCTGCAACCCCGGGGATGATGACACAAAAAGACTGATGTACGTAGGCATAACAAGGGCAAAAGAACATCTTTCGATTCATACCGCAGATAATTTCTTTCGGAATATAAAAACTGATGAGCTTATAGTAACCGAAGACAGCACCATTTACCCGCCACCCCGCGGGTGGTTGATTCAGCTGAATTACAAAGACGTATGGCTTGACTATTTCATACCCCGTCAGGCTCTAGTATCAAGCCTTCGCAGCGGAGACAGACTTATGGTAACAGAAGAAGGCTGCGAAAAGCCCGATGGTATTACAGTTTTAAAATTCTCCAAAAAATTCCAAAACATGATCCGGGATCTGAAGACGAAAGGCTTTGCCATCAGGTCGGCCAGGATAAATTACATCCTTTACTGGAAAAAAGAAGACGCGGAGCAGGAAATCATCATCCTGCTTCCCGAGGTATATTTCACTTACACGCCAGGGTGACTTACAAAGGACAATGACAATTTTTCCATGTGATTTGTCTTCCCGAGGTATATTTCAGTTACGCACCCGGGGGTCCTCAGCTATGCTGCTTTCAGGCAGTACCAGCCTTATAAACCTCCGGATTTACCGGATAGGGCAAAAGTTTTCCTTTAAGCCCAGCAATGATATTTTCAGCAATAAGACGAACCATTTCTACCCTTGTTTCTTCAGTAGAAGTACCAATATGGGGCGTTACAGCAACATTCTCCATTGTTAAAAGAGGATTATCCGGAAGCATTGGCTCCGGGTTTGAAACATCCAGTCCCGCACCCCATATTATCCTGTTCTGCAAAGCCTCAATCAGTGCGTCTTCATCATGCATCGCTCCCCTGGCTGTATTGATAAATATGGCAGTAGACTTCATCTTTGCGAAAACATCCCGGTTGAATACGGCACCGCTATCCCTGTTCAGGGATGCGTGAACGGAAAGAATATCACTTCTATCCAGGAGTTCATCAAAACTCACATATTCTGCTCCCAGCTCTTTTTCCGCGTCCTCATTGCGGCTGCGGTTATGATAAATAACCTTCATACCGAATGCTCTGCTACAGCGTCTTGCCATTTCTGTACCGATATTACCCAGTCCAAAGATTCCCAGGGTTTTCCCGTCGAGTTCTATTCCGAGGTTTACTGTAGGATCAAAGAATCCCCATTCGCCATTCAGGATACGCTGGTGGTGATAAAACGCTTTCCTCGAAACATTCAGCATTAACAGAAAGGCTGTATCAGCAGTCGTGTTAATTAATACTCCCGGCGTATTAACTACGGGAATACCCAACCTTGTGGCTTCTGCTACATCCACATTATCAAAGCCAACGGCGTGCAGGGCAATTACCTTCAAATGGCGGCACTCATTTAAAAAGTGTTTGTCGAGCTTATTGGGACCCGCACTCACCAGTGCATCATAGTTCTTACAATGGCCGATCAATTCCTCTTGTGTCAGATCCCTTTTTTCTGTCCATTCCGTAACACTGAAACCAGCATCTTCCATCAACTTTACTCCCGATGCAGTAATCTTCCTTGTTATAAATATCTTCTGTGCCAAGCGACTCATCTCCTATTTTAGTGCAAACAGAGGCTAAGATAACATTTTCAACAAAGAAGCTTACCTGGGCCTATATTGATGACTATTATGGAAGCATCAAAGGCTTAAGAAAGTCCATTGTTAATCAAATCATGACTGAGATCTAATATTTTTAAAACTGTTATTTTCCGCTGAAGATCTTTTCGAGCTCTTTTTCCAGTGTCTCTCCTCTGAGGTTTCGGGCAATGATCTTTCCCGCCGGATCAATCAGAAAATTAGCGGGAATCCCTCTTACACCGTACATCTTTGCAGCACCATTATTCCATCCTTTAAGGTCGGATACCTGTGTCCAGACAAGCTGATCAGCTTCTATCGCCTTAATCCAGGCTTCTTTCTGTCCGGGAGAATCGAGAGAAACACCTAATACAGTGAAGCCCTTCCCGCGGTATTTATTAAAGGCTGCAACCACATTAGGATTCTCCTCTCTACAGGGGCCGCACCAACTGGCCCAAAAATCTAGCAGAACATATTGGCCCTTAAAATCCGACAGCTTAACCGGTTTACCATCGGGTGTATTCTGACTGAAGTCCATTGCCTCCTTCCCCACTTGCGTATTCTTGGGGGCTTCCAGCAAAGTAGAAATGTCTTTTGCTAATGGGGTTTGTTTTAATGCAGATGAAAGGTTTCGCAATGCAATACCTGCCTGTTCCGAGAAGTCGGCCTCTGCTGCAATGCTTTGTAAACTTATAAGGCTTATATACGAGTTGGGATGTTTTCCTGCAAAATCCAGATAAGCCAGGTTCATTTCCCGCACGATTGCCTTCTCCCTTCTGACCAGGGAATCAAAAATCGTTTTATCTTTTTGTTTTTCAGCCGGCAATGCATAATACTCTTTATTAAGTTCACTGAATTTCTTATTGGTTGGCTCGAGCATGGATTTTAGCACGGCATAGTCGGCGTTTACCTGGGATCCCGAAATTTTGATATTCTTCAGTGAATCACTGGAAAGGAAGGTCATTTTGACTGGCTCAATATAGAACCGCATATAATCAATATTCTCTCCTTTCTCCTGCTTTTTCACATAAGGATTCTTGTTCAGGAAGAGGCTGGCAGCCTCGGGGTATTGAATAGTCCCTTTAAAGGAAAAACCTCCATTTTTAACACTTACGGAATCTGTAAACTGCTGGTCATTCACATTATATACCAGGTATACTTTATCTGAATCTTTCAGACCATTTACTTTTGCTTTTATTTCAAAGGCATTCTGGGCAAGCAGCAGAAACGGGCAGAGAACAAAGGAGAGCAGAATTGGAATACGCATACTACATTGTTAAGAACCTCTAATATAGCAATTTTCATTTCCTTATCTATTACACATCATTTTTATATGATCACTCAAAAGGCGAACACGCGCCACTCTCAGCCGGCACTTGATTTAAGAGAATTTAAATATTCCTTAAAATTCACTAAAAACCCGGCGTAACAGGATTCGCCATAAATCTTTCCGAGGTTACGAATCCCTGCATAGCCGGAGATGATAAACAGTGAAACTTCTCCTTCATTCAGGTCGTTTCTTAATTGCCCTGAAAGCTTCCCTTTTTTCAAACAGGTTTCGATTGCTTCGCGCCAATGGTTAGTTAAGTCAGCAAGTGCTTTACTAAACCCACTGTTCAACGGAGCCATCTCATCGATCAGATTGATCGCCGGGCAGCCATATCTGACATCAAAAAAGGGATTACCCAGCAGAAGACCTTCCATCATCGAATAAATTTCGCGGATAGAATCTTCACCGGAGCTGAGGGGGGTAATCAGAGATGCATACATTCCGGGGTACATGACCTCGTTGATCATGGCCAGTCCCATATCCTCCTTATGCTTAAAATGATAAAAAAAAGCACCTTTGGTTACGTCCAGTGTTTTCAGTATCTCATCGACGCTCGTTGCCTGGTACCCTTTTTTATATGTAAGTTCAAATGCTTTTCTTAAAATACTTAACCTGGTGGCCGCAGCCTTCTGTGACATATTTCGAATTTGCTTAAACAAAGGTAAGATTTGCCATGAAAGATCAATAATCACAGGTATTCGTCACAGAAGGATCATGTTGCCATTTATTTTCAAATTATTTAAAATGTTTTAAGAGCTTGCGCGTCTACCAGAATAAATAGCCCGGTCATGAATAAAAATACTACCCCCGTATACTCCAGTCTCAGCAACACAGCACTGCTGACATTCCCTCATAAAACCGAAAGTAATGATACAGCATTCCTTTCAGTGGATTCCGACAAGGAACTTGCCATCATGTTCCTGGATATCAGAAATTTCACGGGACTGATGGAGACAAAGCCGGCAAGAGAAGTTATACACGTAGTGCGGAGATTATTCTCCATGTTCGGAAAGATTATCCAAAACTTTAAAGGAACCGTAGTTGAAATGGCCGGAGACAGTCTTTATGCTGTATTCGGTATGGGAAGTACGATTCAGGAAGCCATTAATGAAGGTTACCAGGCTGCTAAAATGATCTTTGAAACCATCGATCTTTTCAACGACACCTATACTGACAAGTATAACGGAAGGCTTCTCGAAATCGGGATAGGCTTTCATACAGGAAATGTCATTGTAAGCCGTTTAGAAACCGAAAACCAGAAACAGCTTTCCGTTATGGGCTTTGCTGTAAATATCGCTTCAAGGTTACAGGCAAAGACCAAGGAACTGAACAATGATATGATCATTTCCGAAGAAGCGTATCAACTGCTGAGCGGAAAATCCGTAAATCATGAACAACGCACGATAAGCCTGCAGGGGGTATCGTCACGGCAGCAGGTACGTTTGCTGGGCAAACCGTATTACGGAAGCCATTCATTCAGGGAAGAGGAGACACACCTCAATTATGTGATTGCTTATTCCGGGTAGGATCGTCCGGCATTCCCTGAAACACTTTCTTCAGGTAAGCAACATTTGCACTGAAATTCCACTTAACATTTGTTGGATCGTTCTGATCGCGGGACCGTTCAACTACCAGCCAGCCCTCCCAGCCCATTTTATCCAGTGTCTTTTTGATCTTCTGCAAATCCACTTCCGGATCATTCTGAAGCCATACACCATCTTCATTGGTACAATGGATCATACAAATGCGCTTTTTTCCGAGGATTTTCATTTCTTTGCACACATCCCTTCCCGCTTTAATGGGATTTGAAAATTTAAAATAGATCTTAATCGCATCCGATCCGATATCTTTGAGCAACTGTACTTCAGCACGTGCATCAAGAGTGGTTTCTATGCCAATGACAACGCCTGCCTGCTTTGCCATTTTGCCCACAATCCTGAGCCGTTCCACAATGGCAGGACGTAATTCCGGGTTCTTCACCAGGTCGCCCTGAACGCCCAGCGGAAGAAAAGCAACCTTCACACCCATTGCTTTCATGGTATCAATACAATCTCCAACCATCTTCTGATAAGTCGGCCGCGTAGCGAAAGATTGTGCGAAGAAGCCCGTCATTGCAAGAGAAGGAATTTCAAGATCCAGTTCTTTCGCCTTATCGAGGAACTGCTGTCTCACTTCCGGAGTGGCAAGTTTATTATCAAAAGTCTCCCTGGCCCCCAAGCCTCCCATATCCACTTCCAGTCCGTCTGCTCCTATTTCTTTTGCAAGTTGAAAAGCACTAAGTTTCTGCCGCTTCAGGATCATCAGATCGACAACCGCTATCTTATATCTCTGTCTTTTATCCGGTAAGGCCCATGCAAGGCCGCCTGGCATTAAAAGCCCTGCGGAAGCCAAAGCTGTACTGGTGATAAAACGACGCCTGCTTATATTATTATTTTTGCTGGTCATTTATTTATGATACCTCAAACCCTATTTATCAAACATCTTTTCCAGCTGGCCAAAATCCCTTACTGCACTAGCCGGCAGCTTTTCCCCCTTCTCTCCAAATACATACATGGCCGGATATTTTTCTATAGGTACAGCAGATTCGTCGATTTTGCCGTTTTTATCCTGCACTTTCCTGATGTCAAGATGAAAGTGCCTGGCAATAAAATCGTACATGGCCAGACGTTTGCTTAACCCGTAATCATGCCCCTCCTTTGGTAAGTGTACATTTTCAACTTCTGAGCCTTTACCATAAAAATCATATACCTTCTTCAGGTAAGGAAATTCTACCTGAGGCACCTGCTGCGTCCAGTCTTTACCATCAGAAATGACCAGCTGAGGCCGGGGTGCTGCCATTGCAGCAATCTCGACGTTATTCGTGCCATTCCCGCATAAATGTACCCCCATCCCACTTTCACAGGGACATCCTCCGCTGTGATAAGAAGACATCATAACTACAGGTACACTTAACTTGATCCTGTTATCCAGTGCTGTGATCAGCATGGTCTGGCTGCCACCACCGGAACCTCCTGTTATGGCCACCCTGTTCGGATCGGCGTTTTTAAATGACAGAAGCCAATCGAGTATCCTGATACTGTTCAGTGCCTGAACCGTCATCGCCAGGCTCTTCCTGTGATCAGATGATTTGAATTGCAGTGCTGAGTCACCCCATGCAAACAGATCATAGCTGAAAGCTATTGCTCCCATCCTGGCCTGCATAGCACAACGGTACTGGCAGTCGGCTCTGTACCGACCGTCCCCAAAATGCCCGTCGGGATTCAGGATAACAGGAACCTTTCCTTTTGTTTTAAGAGGCCGGTATAAGGAGCCGCTTACATATACTCCTGGTAAGGTTTCAATCGCCACATTTTCGATCGTGTACCCGTTCATCGTCCGCTTACCAGTAATGACAGGCTTACTGCGTGGTTTTTCAGGTAATGGAGACAGCTTGAGAGCTTTCCACATACAATCACGGAGTTCAGCCTTTCGTTTCTCCCAGGACGGGACATCATTGAATCTGCTCCATAAATATTCGAGCTGCTGTTTCCCTTCTTCAGGGGTCTTTAGATGATATAAATAATTCTGAAGCTTATATCTTCCATCTCCCTCCTTCGTAAAGGTAATATCCTGGGAAGCCAGGACATTAGCCAGCGTTTTTTCAGGATCTGGCCTGAAACGCCATCCTGCATAAGTGATCCACCTGTCCTTTACCAGATCTTCCGAATAGCGGATCTTAATATTAAAACGCTGTTCAATATCAGAAATCACTTCCTTAAGCGGTTTCCGGAACTGATCATCAGCCGTTTGCGAAAACAAACGGGAACAGAAAAATGAAAAAAAGATTAAAAATGAATATTTTAACATGATTCTAGTCATTCGTGATCTCTCCTCCGACAGGAGCTGTATACCCCTTCATCTTTGGCCATACACCGTTTTTGATCTTTTTAAGTTTCAGCTTTGAAGGATCGATCACAGCGTGTTTAATACGTTCTCTCCTCCAGGTATAAATCACATGGATCATCCCATCCTTACTCTGAATGATTGATGGATAAGAATACTGGCTGATAGGTGAATCTTCAAGGATTGCAGCAGCATACCAGGTTTTTCCGTCTTTCGAGATCGAAAGGTTAAGAGGTGTCCTGGGGCCCTTAGCCAGATCCCCGGGAGGCAGCACATGGTTGTAAATAAGGGCATGACGGCCATCTTTCAGAGTCACTGCATCAGT
>JBQGEO010000392.1:0-4671 GCA_052039655.1 Pararcticibacter sp. | reverse complement strand
CTCCTGCTATATTGGGAGCTGGAATATCCTGTAATTCCGCCCCACTAATAGTAGCAACAGATCCAACAATTTCTGACCTCTTTTTCTGACCATAACCTGTCACTACCACTTCATCCAGTCCCTGACTTGATTCAGCCAGTTCGACGTTCAGTTGCGTTCTTCCGTTCACCGCAACTTCCTTCGTCACAAATCCAACATAGGAAAAAACCAGCGTTTCGTTACCGGTAGGGAGATTAATCCGGAATACGCCGTTTACATCTGTACTGGCACCTGTGCTTGTCCCTTTGATCTTAACAGAAACTCCGGGTAAAGGCTCTCCTTTATTGTCTTTGACGGTTCCTGTGATGTTGACCCTGGCAGTAACAACCAAATTTTCCCTGTTTGCAGCCTGAGATATACCAGGCAATACGGATAATACTATCCAAAAACATATCAGCCGCAGGCTAATACTTTGATAGAGTTGCTTTTGTAATCTTCTTTTCATATTTCTTCGTTTATTTGTAAAGACAGACCTCTTCCAGCACCTTGTCGGAGGTGAAATTATTGAGGCAACCGTTTGGTATGTACGGTCTTAATTGGTTACTACGACTGTGATGTTGCTCTATGACATATTTTTTGCCGGTTAAAAATGGTTGATGATCGTTTATTTTGATTTTGCGCTTTAGAAATAGATTTACACCTTAAAGGTAGTTTCCCTAAAATCTTAAAACTACTTACGGAGTATCAAAGCGTATGTTAGTTATTAGTTTAAAATCTGTTAGTTATAGTTAGTTGGTTAGCAAAACTAACCTTTATTAACAAATTTACCCAGATATGAAGCGCTTTTCCTATATGATTTTTTCAATATCTTATATGATATTACCATTTAAGACACATCTATCAAATTTCCCTTAAATGTCTTCTGAAGATAATTTCGCCATTAAATGTCGAGATTTGGTGTAAATTGACAGTAGCTATCACTAGGCAATATCAAATAAACAAAATAAGACTTGGTTTCTTACAACTTACGTAAAGAGATTATGGTTAGCAGGTGAAGACGTCATAGTTTTGATAAAATTCAAATATAAGTCAAAGAGATCTAATGGATTTGATAGAGTTTGAAAGTAATGTGCTTTGACATATGGAGGAACACAAAGAAAAAGACGTCTATGATTTCTCATGAGACGTCTTTCCCTAAGCGTCGCCGCTTTATAGCCAGTACTGTTATTACTTCAATGGATCAAAAGTGCCCTTTCCATTTAAGCTATTCCACCCGGTTGTTTGTTCCAAATATGGAGAGCTGGTAAGCACATTCTGATGCAATCCGAAGAAATAATAATCTTTATACCACGTAAACTGCCATCCTGCAGGACTTGTAGGGTCCAGATCGTCTTTTATTTCCAACTTAAAGTACTTATCATAAAGCTCATCTATTGGAGTCGTTTCTCTATCTGCTAAACGACCAGCAGTTAAGGGATCCGAATTTCCCACATATTCTGTTCCGTCTGCTTGTTTAACAACAATCCAATATCCAGTCCTTCTGATTCCATTGAGAGGTTTCATATTTAGACGTTTCAAGATTTCTTTACTTTCAATATCATCCCCGAAAAGCATCCATCGCCTGAGATCCCAAAAGCGCTTATTTTCATAAGCAAACTCAACCTTCCGTTCATTAAGAACAGCAGCAAAAAGTTCATCACGCGAATTTATGCCTCCCAATCCATAGCTTCCATCAAGATTCTCTACACCTGCGCGCTGTCTTATCGTCTTAATTAGCTCACGACCTTCCGAAAGATTATTGATACCGATAGCTGATTCCGCAAGATTCAGAATAACTTCTGTAAAACGCATCTCCATAAAATCAGTCCCGCTAAAACTAAAGTTTCCTAATGCTGATGATGCATTCGGATTACTTCCCTTGCACAAATATATACCACTTTTATTTGGAGCAAGTTCAACCTTTCCATCGTACGTTTTCGAATCACTTTTAGTCTTCCAAACATAATTCCACAATCTGTAATTCGTAGCTCCGGTAGAACCAACATATGGCCAGTAAGCACCAGGATATACAAACGTTTTATAAAAGCGTGGATCACGATTTTTATAAAATTTGTTTGGATCATAGGTATAAGCCGAGCTACCAGGCATCTTCCCATCTTTCATAGGGAAAGACTCCATCATTTCCCTGGTTGGGGAGATTGAGCCATTTCCACCTGTTGATACTGGACGGATAGCTTGTTCCCAACCATTATTTTTCGCTGCATTACCTCCTTGGACATTATTAAATCCAAACACGATCACAGCTTCAGGATTAGAGGTAGGAGTAGTACCATCCTGAATGAATTGATTTGCCCAAGCCGTTGCATTTTCAAGTGATCCGGATTTATACAATCCAAAACCATTCGCTTCCAGTAAATTTTTTGCAGCTAAATTTGCATCGTAAGCCCTTTGCCAACGAGTCTTATCATCAGTTCTGTTAAAAATAGGACTAGCCCATGTCAACAAAACTCTACCTTTTAAAGCTGCAGCCGCTCCACTAGTTATTCTTCCCCAATCAGTAGTACTTGGCCAAACACCTGGTAGCAGGCTTTGTGCCATGTCAAGGTCAGCAATAATCTGATTTAAGGTCTCTTCCGAAGAGCTCCGTGGCGTTTTCGCATCTTGAGCCTCACTTGTCGGCTGTTGAGGAGTTAATACAATTGGCACTCCTCCATAAAGTCTCCATAATTGAAAATATTGCCATGCCCTCCAAAAGTAAAGCTGTCCCTTCAATTTACCTTTAATATCATCAGCTAATCCATACTTTTCTACCTCTGTGAGAAAAACATTAATTTCTCTAACTCTCGTCCAAGTATTATTAGTCATGCTTCCGGTCATCCTTTGGCCGAAATACTTATTCGCATGATCATATTCGTAGGAAATCTGTGGCCAAGCTTTATTCCAGAATGTCTCACCAGCCAATTCCTCTGTAGTTTGGGTAAAAGTACTGTTATAAACACCATTATCCGTGGCGCTTTGGTCCACTATAAATGATTGCGCATTGTTAGCGGGAAGGAACATCCCATAGATATAGTCGACATAGGCTTGGGCCAAGACAGGATTCCTGAACGTTTCTTCATCAACGGCGCCATAATCCTTTTTATCCTCTAAAAAATCGTCTTTACACCCTACTGCTGTAACAACTAAAGCTGTAAGTATATATATGAATTTAGTGATCTTCATCTCTTCTTAGTTAAAAATTACAATGTCAAATTAAGCCCTAAAGAATAAGTCTTCAATGCAGGATATGCATCCCATGCAACCGATGGATCCTTATATCCAAAAGGATTGTACAGATTGAAAGGGTTGATACCGCTCAGGAACAGACGGGCATTACTTATTTTCATTTTTTCAGTAATCTTTTTAGGAATGCTATAACCCATGTTTATACTTGCAATTCTCATTCTAAAAGCACTCACCTCCCAAAATTTAGATGATACATCATACATGTTTTGCCAATTAGGATTCGGCATATTACCATTTGGATTTATTACAGGATCGTATACATCACCCCATATTTCAGGCAAGCTCGTATATACCTTATTTATCTCATTGCTAAGTTTCTTTCTCTCACTTCTTTCAGACCAGCCACCAAAACTACCGGCTAATACACAATCAAAGCTCAATCCTTTATACCCGGCTTTCAGCGTCATACCAAAACCATAATGATTATCAGCTCTTTTTTTCAAAAGAATCTTATCATTATCATCAATTATACCATCAGGTTCAGCGAAGGACCCGTCCG
This sequence comes from Pararcticibacter sp., assembly GCA_052039655.1. Taxonomy (GTDB): domain Bacteria; phylum Bacteroidota; class Bacteroidia; order Sphingobacteriales; family Sphingobacteriaceae; genus Arcticibacter. The sequence continues at coordinate 908 of JBQGEO010000392.1, read as the reverse complement.
CCTTTAATGCCCCCCGAACATCCCGGTAATATAGCATTCCCGGTTTAAGGTCATCAGCTGATTTAATCGCAGTGCCAAAGATTGATGTGGGCTTATACTTATCATAATAAGCATTAATTTCCTCCTGGGTTCTAAACATACCAAGATAGTCATATCCCCACTGGCCCACATCTTTTGATTTCCCAGGACCTTCCTTCCATGGATACATTATATCTATAGCATTATAATCATTTCTGACCATTTTATTGTCAGACCAATTAAAACGTGCAGAAACACCATAGTTAAAGTCCTTACCTATTTTTGAATTCCAGCCGAGCTCTATTTCATAACCAAAAGAGTTAGCTTTTCCGTAGTTTTCCTGAGCTACTGAACCACCAACAGTAACGGGTACGCTTCCTATTCTTTGAACTAACAGATCGGATCCATAATTATAATATCCCTCGATGGTAGCTGAAAGTCTCTCATTAAGAAAACGGGCATCAATACCTATATTATTTTTAAATTCTTTAGTCCATGTGGCATTACGGTTTGGAGTTACGCCCATCTTGATGCTATTTGTACTATTAGAATTACCTCCAAATACGGCACCCTTCCCCTCCTCTAAAGTATAACGCTGCTTCCATGCCCAAGCCAAAAATGGATCACTTCCGAGCAAACCTGTTGCATACCTTAATTTAAGATAATTTATGAAAGGCACTTTAAAGAAATCCTCTTCTGAAATAACCCATCCCAGCGATCCCGAGTAGAACTTTCCCCAATAATTCTCAGGTGCGAATTTTGTTGAAGCATCTGTTCTAAAAAGAAACTCAAACAGATATTTATCAGCATAACGATAATTTATTCTCGCAATGTACCCTAGTGAGCCAGACTCGTTACGTGAGCTTCTACCTTCATAAGTTCCGAATGCT
>JBQGEO010000391.1:0-1906 GCA_052039655.1 Pararcticibacter sp. | reverse complement strand
ATGGTAATGCGTTTAGCCGAAATGTACATTATTGCCGCAGAAGCAGAATATGGGTTGGGTAATCTTAATGAGGCCGCCGGCTTCATCAATGTTTTGAGAACCCGGGCTGCATTACCCGGAAAGCAGGCAGCGATGCAAATCACTGCCGCTGATCTGACCAGCAATCCGAACTTCATCTTAGAAGAAAGAGCCAGGGAGTTTGCTGGTGAATATCAGAGGTGGTTTGATCTCAAACGCGTGTTGAAAGGACAGGGAGGCCAGGAGTTTGTACAGTTTATAAACTCCCGTAATCCGGATATTACTCAGGTACAGCCGCATCATGTTCTGAGACCGATCCGTCAGGAGGAACTAAACTCATTACTTAACAGGGATGAGTTCGGTCAGAACCCCGGCTATTAGTGGGGTTCCTTTTTGTTTATTTACAAAGGGCAGAAGCAGCAAACCTTCTGCCCTTTATTGTGTCAGTAACATTTTAGTGGAGGATAAGATGATACAATATGATGGGAAAATGATATAAAAAAGCCCATTTGCCTTATACTACTTTTGGAGTTTATTACGTACTAACCACAGTAACAGTACATAATTAAATTAAACGAACACACACAACCAAAAAAAGGATTTTGAATGAAGGGTTTCTTCCATTTCTATGTACTCACTTTTGTTGTATTTCTATTCTGCAACCAGGTATCCGCTTCGCCTGCACTTTCGGTACAACGTGAAAAGATCACTATTGTTATTCCTGCAACTGCCTCAGCGAGAATTAAGTTTGGAGCAGAAAGACTTTCCGAAATACTGAAAAAAAATGGCTATACAGTTACCCTTCTCCAGCAGGATAAGGCATCAGGAAACAAAGCTTCTGTGGTCATTGGGAAGACATCTGATAAGCTGATACAACAAGCAGGAAATATCACGGCTCCCTCCGGTAAGGAAGGCTTTACAATTGCGTCCAGAGGTAAAAACAAGCTCGCAGTGAGCGGATTTGACGAGTCCGGTGCGTTATACGGCTGCCTTGAACTTGCCGAAAGGATAGAAAAACTGGGTAAGCTTCCCGAAAATGTGTCTTTTTCTGATAAGCCGGAAATGGTGCTTAGGGGTACCTGTGTTGGTATTCAGAAGCCTGAATTACTGCCCGGACGAGGGGTGTATGAGTATCCCTATACTCCCGAGTCTTTTCCCTGGTTCTATGATAAGGCCCTTTGGGTAAAGTATCTGGACATGATGGTCGAAAACCGCTATAATTCTCTTTATCTGTGGAACGGCCATCCATTTGCTTCGCTGGTAAAGCTGAAAGACTACCCCTATGCAGTAGAAGTAGACGACGCTACTTTCAAAAAGAATGAAGAAATGTTTCGCTTCCTGACGCAGGAAGCAGATAAAAGGGGTATTTGGGTGATCCAGATGTTCTACAATATTATCGTATCAAAACCTTTTGCTGAGAAGAACCAGCTTAAGACACAAGACAGAAACCGTCCGATCATTCCCGTTATTGCCGACTATACCCGGAAGTCAATTGCTGCCTTTGTTGAAAAATACCCGAACGTAGGTTTGCTCATTACACTGGGGGAAGCTATGGAAGGAGTTGGTCAGGATGATGTAGACTGGTTTACGAAAACCATTATACCGGGAGTTCAGGATGGGATGAAAGCTCTGGGAATCACGAAAGAACCTCCTATCGTTTTAAGGGCGCATGATACGGATGCACCCCGGGTTATGAAAGCTGCTTTACCGGTATATAAGAACTTATATACTATGGCAAAATACAACGGCGAAGCTTTAACCACTTATACACCGAGGGGAACCTGGGCAGATTTGCACAGAACCCTGAGCCGGATCGGAACAGTACATATTGAGAATGTTCATATTCTTGCTAATCTTGAGCCCTTCAGGTACGGGTCGGCCGACTTTA
>JBQGEO010000390.1:0-2973 GCA_052039655.1 Pararcticibacter sp. | reverse complement strand
AAAAGAAACAATTACAGGTTGTGAATAATACACACCAGAGTGCATCCAAGCTCCTGTTTCACAACAACTTTCTCTGGATGAGTACCTCTGCAGGCATTGAAAGGTATAACATTGCTGAAAATGTGTACGACCGGCACTACGGCAAAACTGAAAGTATGCTTTCTTCAACACGTGTCTCGGCCATCATGACCGGAAACAACGATGAACTATGGATTGCGACAGATGGCGGGGGGATTAATATTTTAAACGAAAAGACAAGCAAGTTCAGCTATATCAACAGCGGAGATGGAAAGCGTTCAATAGCCAGCAATGCTGTACTGGCTCTTTACAAGGATAAAAGATCACGCATCTGGATTGGAACCTACCGGGGAGGCCTGAACATTATAGACCCTTACAAGTCAGGCTTTGTAAATATTAAACATGAAACTGGTAAACGGAACAGCCTGGCGAACAACTTTGTGCTGTCAATATGCGAGCAGGATCCCGAAAACTTATGGATAGGTACTGACGGGGGCGGCGTCAGCCTCTTAAACAGAAAGCATAACCTGTTTACAAATTTTATTCACCAGCCTGATAACCCGGCCTCTCTCGGGGGGAATTCGATCACCGGCATCAGGAAAGATTCTAATGGCAATATATGGCTTGCATCTTACGACGGGTGCATTAGCAGGTACATCCCCGCTAACAGGTCCTTTGAACAATATTATGCGTATGCAGGTTCCAGGAAACTGACAAATGCAACATTCTGGCTGATATATGAAGACCGGAAAAGAAATCTCTGGGCTGGCGATCTCCAGCACGGCTTGTTTCTTTTCAACCGGAAAACGAACCGCTTTGAGCAGTTTGATTCAAAGTTACGGGATGTCCTGGTGCTTTATGAAGATGGATACGGGCAGCTATGGGGCGGAGAATGGAACGCTATCGTTCGGATCAACCCAGCCACCAGACAATACAAACGCTATAAAACGGGATACTCTGTACGGTCCGTATTTGAAGACCAAAAAAAGAGATTCTGGATTGGTACAGAAGGTGGATTGATGCTGTTTGATCGTAAGCAGAATAAGATTTTAAAAAGGTATACCTCCGATGACGGGCTTGCAAATAACCATATTATGAACATACTGGGCGACAAAGCAGGCAATCTTTGGTTAAGCACCTATAATGGGCTGTCGAAGTTTGACATACCCGGCCAGACTTTTAAAACCTATTCAACAGGCGACGGATTACCGGAAAAAGAGTTCAACTATAATGCTGCAGCAATCTTATCTTCTGGAGAACTAGCATTCGGACATGTCAGAGGCCTGACCCTGTTTTATCCGGAGAAAGTATCCCAAAGGAGATCGAATCCCGACCTTGTTTTTACAGGCGTATCCATAAACAATACACCTGCCGGATTATCCGGATACATCACAGAAACGAGCGGCAGTTCGGTGAAAGAGATCAGGGTACCGCACGACCAGGCGATTTTTACATTTAATTTTACCGCTATTGATTTTCCTTATACAGAACATATTAACTACCGGTACAGGCTGCTGAACCGTGACCACCAATGGAATAATGGGGGCAGCGCACGAAGCGTGTCCTATGCACGCCTGGATCCGGGGACCTATGACTTCCAGGTAAATTGCACCAATAAAGACGGCCAATGGGAAAAAAAGAGCATTTCCATCCGGATCATTGTTTCACCGCCCTGGTATCAGAGCTGGTTTGCTTATCTCATTTACATTATTGCCGCTATTGCCTGCCTGTACGGATATGTCACCTATCGTGTGCGCCAGACCCGCCTGAAATACGAGATCCTGATTGCCCGCGAAAATGAAAAGAAACAAAGAGCCCTCCAGGAAAAAGAACGGGAGATCTATCATAACAGGCTCGACTTTTTCACAAGCATCACCCATGAGTTCCGGACACCGCTTTCTTTGATCATCAATCCGGTTAAAGATATGATGATGCGCGATCAGAATAATGATGATAAAGATTTGAAGATCGTTTTCCGTAACGCACGCCGCTTGCTTAGCCTGGTCGACCAGCTCCTTCTATTTAGAAAGGCAGACTCCGGAGCGGGGGAAATGAGAGTGACCGCCCTGAACATTACCGAGCTCTGTACCGAAGTATTCCACTGTTTTAGCCAGCAGGCTAAAGCAAATGGAATAAATTACGAACGTGTGAATACGGATAAAAACATCCTGGTATTCGGTGATCGTGAAAAACTTGAAATTATCCTTTTCAACCTCATCTCGAACGCCATAAAGTTTACGCCGCCAGGAGGAAATGTATCTCTGACTGTGGTTGAAGAGCCAAATACTGTAAGCATACAGGTTCAGGATACGGGTTGTGGCATTGCAGGCCAGGAGGGCGACAGCATTTTTGAGAAGTTTTATCAATCAGGAACAAAAGACAGGCCTGAAAAGTCGGGATTCGGTATAGGCTTATACCTCGCCCGCCTGTTTGCAAACAAACATCAGGCAAGCCTGAATTATAAAAGCGAAGCAGATAAGGGCACAATGTTTAAACTAACCCTGAAAAAAGGGAAAGCTCACTTTGATCCTGGTCTGATTTCGGAGGATACTATAACAGAATCACCCATTTTAGAGGAGCTTCTCGCCGACGACAGCAACATAGATGCCGCTGAACGTTCTGTCGCCGAAACTTTTAAAGCAGATGATATTTTCACGGAACGAAAAACGATATTGGTGATTGATGATGACAAAGACATACGCCGGTATATAAATACAGTCTTTCACCCTGACTATATCGTGTACGATGCAGGCGATGGTGAAACCGGGATGTTAATGGTAAAGGAGAAAACTCCTGACCTGGTAATTTGCGACGTCATGATGCCGGGGATGAGTGGAATTGAGTGGTGCAGCTGGCTGAAAAACGATCCTGCATACGCCTATATTCCTGTGATATTACTGACAGCGAGCCTCTCTTCGGAAAGTAAGCTCAAAGGCATTGATTGCGGTGCGGATG
>JBQGEO010000389.1:0-12728 GCA_052039655.1 Pararcticibacter sp. | reverse complement strand
ATCTGAAGTTGCCCATCATATCGAAGAAGGAGTCGGGCTTAGAATATACTTCTTTAACTTTGGCTGTTTCAAAAAGGAAAGTCAGCAGCGGTACTATAAGAGCGAGATTCAGAGTGTTAAAAAGTACAGAAAGGAGCGTCGTTATAATATATGGGATTGCAAATTTTTGTATGGGTTTCGCAAACGACAGTAACCGGAAGTATGTCTTCATTCAATCTAATAATTTGCAAAAGTATTAAAAATGATCCGATTGAAGGCGATATAAGATTAAGATAGGTGCAATAATGACTTTCACTTTAATATTTATCTTTGGCGGAGCTTATTTCGTTCACCATGGAAGATTCCTATCCTAAGATTTCTATCGTAACACCGTCTTTTAACCAGGGGCAGTATCTCGAAGATACAATTCAATCCGTTGTTTCCCAGGGATATCCCAATCTGGAATATATCATCATTGATGGTGGAAGCACTGATAACTCCCTTGATATTATCAGGAAGTATGAATCCAGCCTCGCCTGGTGGGTGAGTGAAAAGGACGAAGGTCTTTATGATGCCCTGAATAAAGGGCTTAGCCGGTCTACCGGCGACATTATGGCATGGTTGAACTCGGATGATATGTACCACAGAAGATCTTTGTTTGCAGTGGCCGAAATGTTCCGGGCCTTTCCTGACGTGTCGTGGATTATGGGAAATAATACCTTCTATAATGAAAACGGAAATGTCTTTGCATTCGACGGGGAGCCCAACGAGCAAAGGTGGTCCAGACGAAAGATGTTTTTCAACAGAGGAAAGTTCATCCAACAGGAATCGGTGTTCTGGAGACGTGGTTTATGGGAGCAGTCCGGGGCATTTATTGATACCAAGTATTCTCTGGCCGCAGATTTTGAGCTTTGGATGAGATTTCTGCGGCATGAACAGCTCTACTCTTCAGCATTTATGCTGGGAGGATTCCGTTTCAGGAGGGAAAACCAGAAAAGTAATCAACAGCGCGAAGACTACTTAAGAGAAGTGGAGGCTATCATTAACCGGGAGAAGAAGGAAAGTGACAATAGCCGGGACATCATGTGGTGCAGGTTGCTTCTTTTACTGGTTCGTCTAGTCCCTTTCGCTAAATTAAGGGAGCGGCTGAAATCCAAAGTGTTTAAGTTGCCCAGGAAAATAATATTCAATCTGCACAAGGGATTTGTGTTTAGTAAAAGATAGGTAAAGGATTGATGTCCAATCAGGAGGCCGCCAGCCTCGCCTTCAGTCGCCTGAAGAAAAACCGTAGCCAGATCTTTACCCCGTAGTGCTTTAAAACCAGGGAAACATGCTCTTTTTCAAAAAGCTTGTCCTTGTTTAACGAAGAAACGCCGGTGTCATTAAAGTTAGCGATGATATGATCCCTGAACTCAAATCTGAAATCAGGATCCTTCCAGCACTGCATGTTCAATACATGATCAGCAGATATTTTGTAGCGAGTATCAAAGGAGTATTTCTTAAATACGGAAGCGGGATAGATAACAGACTGATGGCAAAGTCCTGTTTTAGCATGGCGATAGGCGTTTACCTCCGACAAATATCTCCGTCCACTCATGATGACACTTCCGTAATAAATAGTCCGGGTATCCTTCAGCTCAGCTGCAAAATCCGAAAAAGCATCCAGCAGCAGATCATCTGCCCCCAGGAAGTACACCCAGTCGCCGGAAACATGGCGAAGCCCTTTATTCATGGCATCGTAGATCCCTTCGTCCGGTTCACTTCGCCAAAAGGCGATTCTTGTATCGTTTTTTTCGAGGATATCTACCGTGCCGTCAGTACTGCCGCCGTCTATCACGATAATCGCGATATTCGGATACCGCTGACGAAAAATGCTGTTCAGACAGTCCTGGAGAGTGTCAGCCGCATTACAGGTTACAATAATGATGGAAATTTGAGGCAGATGGCCGGATGTATTCAAATTAATAAGAGCTGACTTTAAGTACCAGTTGTTTATATCCGTTCTTACAATACCATGCGCCGTCCTGTACTATACTTGCATATTTTGTGAAGTTCTTTTCATCGTGCTCCCTGGAATTTAAAGGATGATGCAGATGGTAGCATACAGCCTTCATTTTTACCTGTTTCTGTACAAGCCCGTAGTTCACAAACCGTGCAGCCAGTTCGATGTCCTCGTGTCCCCAGCCGTTCATTTCATTGTTGTAACCGTTGACAGCGATAAAATCCTCGCGCCAGAAAGCACAGTTGCAGCCTTTGAACTTATCGCATTTCTGATTCTTTTTGATGAACAGCGGTGCCAGGAAGGGAATTCGCATGGCATTAATCTTATTTCTTACATTCGGATCCAGGATAAACACTTCCAGGGGAGCTTTCCCTTTAATCATGCTCTTGGTTTTGCTTTCCGATAAAAGCACCCGGCTTCCTTTGATATAGCACCCTCTTTCAGCTTCCTGGAGATGGTCGGAAATAAATTCCGGATGGAGCATGATGTCTCCGTCTACCTGGATAATGTAGTCGCAATCCGTTCCCGAAATGGCGGTGTTCAGAATCCTGGTCTTCCGGAATCCCTCATCAGGATGCCAGAAATGTTTTATCGGAATAGAGGTTTTGTCCCTGAATGAATCAATAACATATTTGGTAGAATGGCCCGAGCCATCATCGGCAATTAAGATTTCATTTGGCAGAATCGTTTGTTCCAGTATACTGTCGAGTACCAGATTTAAAGCGTCACTCCAATTATAGGTCGATATTAAAAGAGCTACCTTATTTTTGCTTTCGTCAAAAAAAACACGTCTCATCCCAAGTAATTAAATAAACAGAAGTATGAAAAATAAGTAAAAAGCATTTTCATTATGCACAGAGCACTGTTTTACACTATACGTTTATATTTCCGATAACGTTACACAAAGAGGCTGCATGTTTCAAATTAATGGACGAGGTAGCATGGGCACTGATCTGCCCGGCCTGATGTTTTCCTCCATTTTCTGCAAAAGTTCGATTCGTAAAAATTTCGTCATAAACCGTTTTGCTGCTAAGTTAATAAATCGGATGCAAATTTTCTGCCACTTTATTTCAGATGATAGATAAATTAGAATGCTCTAACCATCCTGATAAACAGTTTTTTAAAGTATAGAGCAAATCCCCCGCCGGCTGGTTTCCCCGCGAGCTACATGTTTTTTAATGTACACTTCTGTTGATATATGTAGTAAAAACAGTACTGACACCTGATCAAGAATAGGACATAAGGGCATTCCTGATAGAATTGTTACATGCTAAGATGTCTCCCTGACCATCCGGGACAAAAATTCAGAAATATGTTTTTTTTGTCGTTAGATTATGATATTGTTAATCAGATGTTTGTATTGGGTATATAGAGGCCGGTAAAACCGCTGCAACTATTAATTTTAAAGGTTCAAAAAACCTTTTTTTAAGATAATTTGTTTAGGGTAAAGAAAATGGTACAAACTTTGTTAGTTTGGCGATATCAAAGTTATAATTAAATTTGTGAGAAATTGCACAATTAAAAATTTGTTTAACCTTAAAACAAACAGAACATGAATTATTCTACAATTAAGAAAGTTGTTGCTGGTTCGCTGTTCACGATGGCTGCAGTAGCTGCCTCGGCTCAGGACACCACAAGAACTTCAACCTCTGCCGCCACGGTGTTTGGCGGGAGAGCACAGTACAGGACCTGGTCTATTGGTGTAACTGGTGGCGTTTTAGCTACTGTAGTTCCTTTCGGTACTAACGATTACAACGACTGGGATGCAAACTTTGGCTACGGTTTATTCATTAAGAAGCAGTTAGCTCCTTCTTTCGGATTAAAACTCGATGCTTACAGAGGAAAGCTGTCTGGCGCTTATGATGGTGCTACTGTACCTGCAGGCCGCGCAGCAGACTTCGAAACTGATCTTAACTACGCAGTATCATTAAAGGGTGTTGTTAACGTTGGTACAGTTTCTTTCCTTAGCAGAACTAAAAACGTTGGATTCTTCGTTCAGGCTGGTGCTGGTTTAACTGGTTACGATCCAGGTGATGCAGCAGGAAGCAGAACTGAGCTTTTCATCCCTGTAGGTGTGGGTGCTAGCTTCAGATTAGGTGACGTTGTGTCTCTGAACTTAGGTTACGATGCAAACTTCCTGGATGCTGACAACCTTGACGGAACATGGGTTAACGGACCTTCTAACAAAGACAAGTTCTCTTACGGTTATGCAGGCCTTGAGTTCACTTTAGGAAACTCTGCTAAACCAGCTTTACAGTGGACTAACCCTGTTGCTTTAATGTATGATGAATTAAAAGATCCTACATTACGTCAGGAAGTTGAAGCTCTTAAGACACGCGTAAGCACTTTAGAGAACACTGTAAACCAGCTTTCTGCTGATGCTGATGGTGACGGAGTTTCTGACAGATTCGACAAGTGCCCTGGTACTCCTGCCGGAACTGTTGTAGATGGCGCTGGTTGCCCTCTTCAGTTACCTACTGCTGATTCAACAGCTTCAGGTTCTTACTCTAACATTCAGTTTGAATTCGATAGTTCAGTTTTAAGAACTTCTTCTTATCCTACTTTGGATAAGGTTTCTTCAGACCTGAGAGCTAACTCTTCTTCAAGCTTAACCCTTGAAGGACACGCTTCAGCTGAAGGTACTGATTCTTATAACATGAACCTTTCAAGAGACAGAGCTAACTCAGTAAAGACTTACCTGGTTAACTCTGGTGTTGATGCTAACCGCATCACAGTGAAAGCATTCGGCGAAACTAAGCCAATTGCTTCTAACTCAACTGAAGAAGGACGTGTTAAAAACCGTCGTGTTGAAATTAAGAAATAAGATAATATAGTATCTTAAGCATATTATCGGAGAGGGCTTCATCAGAAGCCCTCTTTTTTTATGCGTTATCTTTACCTCTAAGCCTTCGTATGGCAGTGCTACATGCCGGATAAAGAACGATAAATGCACTTTTACACGCCAACCTTGCCTATATAAAGCTAAATTTATCTAAGTTTGCGTATGTATTTTTTCAGGAAAAGCAATCCGGACAGACCCAAAAACTTCAACCTGAAGGTGATGCATTTTATCAATGCTACTGCTATCCTGCTGTTCCTTGCGGGAATTATCTATAAGTTAATTGATTGGTTTATTAAATAATGAAACAAATTATCGAAACAGCGAACGCTCCGGCTCCTATCGGGCCTTATAATCAGGCTATCCTTGCAAATGGATTCCTTTATGTATCCGGTCAGATTCCCATTAATCCGGCAACAAACGAGCTGATCACATCTTCAGTGGAGGATGAGACAAAACAGGTAATGGAAAATTTATCAGCTATCTTGACTGAAGCAGGTTTTGGCTTTGATGATGTAATCAAAACAACAATCTTTCTTTCCGATATGAAGCTTTTCCCTATCGTAAACGAGATATACGGAACTTATTTCAGCGGCTCTTATCCGGCCCGCGAAACTGTAGCAGTAGCTGGATTGCCCAAAGGTGTTAACGTCGAGATCTCAGTGATCGCCACGAAATAGGAGTGGGGGTTATGAGTTATGGGTGATGAGTTATGAGTGCATTCATACTTTATAACCCATAATTCATAACTCATCACCCATAACTCAATTTAACGTGAACTTACAGTCTCCTATAGAATATCTAAAAGGGGTTGGTCAGCAAAAGGCTGAGTTACTGAAGAAGGAACTCGGCATTTTTACTTTTAATGACCTGCTCAACCACTACCCTTTCAGGTATGTAGACAGGACTAAGTTTTACAAAATCAGGGAGATTAATGCTGATCTTCCCTCTGTCCAGATCATTGGCCGTATAATAGCCAAGGAGCTGCTGGGAGAGAAGCAGGGCCGCCGTTTAGTCGCCCAGCTTCGGGATGAAACCGGGACCATGGAGCTGGTGTGGTTCCAGGGTATCCGTTGGGCAGATAAAGTACTCCAGCCCGGTAGCGTATTTATCGTGTTCGGAAAACCGACAGAATTCAACGGGCGGTATTCTATTTCTCATCCGGAACTTGAGCTTTATAACCCTGCTTCCAGGAAACAGGGAAACCTTACCCTGCAGCCAGTTTACAGTTCTACTGAGAAATTGAAGCAGTCCTTTCTCGACACAAAGGGCTTACAGCGCCTCCAGTATTCATTGCTCGAAATCGCCGCCAACATAGTCGGGGAAACCCTTCCGGGGTATCTCCTGGAAAAGCACAAGCTTCTGAAAAAGACAGAGGCGATACAGCAGATTCATTTCCCCCTGAATCCCGAAAGTCTTGAGCGCGCGAGACGACGCCTCAAGTTCGAGGAGTTATTTTTTATTCAGTTAAAATTATTGCGCAATAAGCTGCTGCGCACAGGCAAGTATAAAGGCTTAGTTTTTCAACACGTTGGTGATTATTTCAACACTTTCTATTCCGAAAAACTTCCTTTTGACCTGACGGATGCTCAAAAGAGAGTGCTGAAAGAGATCAGGCAGGACACTCAGAAGGGCGTCCAGATGAACCGGCTTGTGCAGGGGGACGTGGGAAGCGGAAAAACGGTGGTGGCTTTGATGACGATGCTGCTTGCTGTGGACAACGGCTACCAGGCATGTATGATGGCACCGACTGAAATCCTGGCCAGGCAGCATTATGAATCGATAAAAAACATGCTGGGAGAAGGGTTTATCTCTATTGCACTTCTTACCGGCTCTACCCCAAAGAAGGAACGCAGGAAGCTCCATGAAGCCCTGCAGGACGGATCATTGAACATCCTGGTAGGCACCCACGCCCTGATCGTAGATGAGGTACTGTTTAAGAATCTCGGACTTGCCGTAATAGATGAACAGCACCGCTTTGGAGTAGAACAGCGTGCTAAGTTATGGCGTAAAAATGCCGTACCTCCTCACGTATTGGTGATGACGGCCACCCCTATTCCACGGACACTGGCGATGACGCTTTACGGCGATCTGGATGTATCCGTTATTGATGAACTGCCGAAAGGACGTAAGCCGATCAAAACTCTGCACCTTTTCGAAAGCCAGCGGCTCCGCATGTTCGGCTTTATGAGGCAGGAGATCGCAAAAGGCCGCCAGGTTTACATTGTCTATCCTCTGATACAAGAAAGTGAGAAGCTGGATCTTTTGTACCTGGAAGCCGGAATTGAGGCGGTTGCAAGGGAGTTCCCACTTCCGGATTACCGTATCAGTATTGTTCACGGCAAAATGAAAGCCTCGGATAAAGATTTCGAAATGCAGCGTTTTGTTAAGGGCGAAACCCAGATTATGGTGGCTACAACCGTCATCGAGGTAGGGGTAAATGTTCCCAACGCCAGTGTGATGATCATTGAAAACGCAGAGCGCTTTGGCTTGTCTCAATTGCATCAGCTTAGAGGAAGGGTAGGACGTGGGGCGGAACAATCCTATTGTATCCTCATGAGTGGCAACAAACTAAGCCGGGAAGGAAAGGTGCGCCTGCAAACCATGGTGAAGACAAACGACGGCTTCGAGATTTCAGAGACAGATCTGCAGCTTCGCGGCCCGGGCAATATAGAAGGAACACAGCAAAGCGGTGTGCTCGACCTGAAGCTGGCCGACCTGGCGACTGATCAGCACCTTCTGCATGAAGCCCGGCAGGAAGTGATCCAAATCTTTGAAGAAGACCCTGATCTCAGCAACGAAAAGAACCGGCTTTTAAGAGAGTATTTTATACAGACGTCCGCCGGAATCTCCTGGAATAAAATTTCCTGATCAGCCATTATTAGTTCAAGTTTACAGTGGTGGCTCCGGATTTACTGGATATGGTAGTGACGCTGAGGCCGCAAGGAAAGAACCAGATTATTTAACCCACCGATTTCCGCTTTCCCAGCTTCTGATTTCCTGACGAAGTAAGTATATTTGCACTTTGATCCTGCACTATGAAAACCAACGGCTAATAGCCAAATGCTAGTAGCTTTAAAAAATGGACACAGACAATCCCCAGCCTCCCCGAAAGGACCCTTATGCGGCCCTTCGCTTTCCTGAGTTCAGGGCATTCCTGACGATGAGATTCTTCCTGACATTCGGCTACCAGATCCAGGCAGTAGTGATCGGGTGGTATATCTATCATCTTACGAAAGATCCTCTTTCCCTGGGAATGATTGGTTTGTCTGAAGCCATTCCGGCGATAGGGATTGCCCTTTATGGCGGCTATATAGCAGACAAATCAGAAAAGACCAAACTCCTGAGATTGATCATAAGCGGGATGTTTACCTGCTCCACTGTATTATTCCTCATCACGCTGCCGTCTATCTCGGCAAGGATCGGAACAGGGCATATTGTGGGGCTCATCTACGTCATGATCTTCTGTATCGGAATTTGCAGGGGATTTATGGGGCCTGCGACCTTTTCGCTGATGTCACAGGTGGTGCCGCGGGAGCTTTATCCTAATTCTTCTACGTGGAACAGTACCGGATACCAGGTGGCATCTATTGCAGGTCCAGCTGCCGGCGGGCTGATCTATGCTTACGGAGGAGTTTCCACCACTTTTTTTATCATCCTGGTGTTTTTACTCTCTGCGTTTGCCTGTTTGTTTTTAATCAGGAAAAGGCCGCCGCAGTTTAAGGCGGCTGAGAATATCCTGGATAATTTGTCCGTAGGGATCCGCTTTGTTTTTAAGAACAGGATGATGCTTGGAGCCATGAGCCTGGACATGTTTTCGGTTTTTTTCGGCGGAGCTGTTGCATTGATTCCAGTTATCGCCAGCGATGTACTGCATGTCGGAGCAGAGCAGTTTGGTCTCATGAGGGCTGCGCCAGCCATCGGGGCAGTTCTCACTATGCTGATTATGGCACGTCATTCTCCTATGAATAAACCCTGGCGCAACCTGTTAATTGCAGTAACTGGTTTCGGCATTTCTATTATTTGCTACGGACTGTCGACGAATTTCTACCTCACACTTGTATTTCTCTTTTTCGAGGGGGTATTCGACAGCGTAAGCGTGGTGATCCGCTCCACCATTATGCAGCTCCTGACGCCTGACGATATGAGGGGCAGGGTTTCGGCCGTCAATTCAATGTTTATCGGGTCTTCAAATGAAATTGGAGCATTTGAGTCGGGATTAACAGCCCGGCTGATGGGCATCGTTCCGGCAGTGGTATTTGGCGGTTCCATGACTTTAATTGTCGTAACCATCACCTATATCAAAACGAAGATGCTGGTCCCTCTTGGTCTGAAGGATATTCATAAAGACAGCTAGCTGCTGAATCTTCAGAAGTTTCTGCTCACTGTACGCTGATTACGTCCGATTAAAAGGTATATGAGAGAACCCAGAAAGGGTGCAAAAAGCACGATCAGTATCCATAAAAGTTTTGTCGTATTATCACGAAAGCGCGATTGCACGATCTCGACCAGGCAATAAAGCATTAATGCAAAAGGCGCTATTCCTACTAAGCCGATGATAACGATTTCGGGTCCTCCTAATCCGATGAAGGCCATATTTTGATTACATTGATTACTTCATGAAGGTAGTACATAAAATATTTATCTCCAATACTTTATTTCGCTTCTCCTATCTGCTGGCGCCACATCGCATAGTAGAGACCTTTTTCCATGATCAGCTTATCATGCCGCCCTGATTCCACAATATGTCCCTTCTCCAGTACGAAGATCCGGTCGGCGTGCATAATCGTAGAAAGCCTGTGCGCGATGAGGATCGTGATCCGCTCGTCCATTACGGACACATCGCGAATCGTTTTGGTGATTTCTTCCTCGGTGATCGAGTCGAGTGCAGAGGTCGCCTCATCAAAAACCAGGATATCGGGGTTGCGGAGAAGAGCACGGGCTATTGAAAGTCTCTGTTTTTCTCCACCGGATACTTTTACTCCCCCTTCGCCGATTACCGTGTCCAGGCCTTTATCAGCTCTGGCCAGGAGGCTCTGGCATGCCGCTTTCTGCATCACTTCAAGGCATTCTTCGTCAGTTGCTCCCGGTCTCACAAAGCGCAGGTTATCACGGATCGTACCGGAGAAAAGCTGGGTGTCCTGTGTTACAAAGCCTATCCTTTCCCGCAAATGATCAAGGTTGATATCCGAAGACGGAATATTGTTGTACAGGATTTGCCCCTCTTTCGGAAGGTAAAGGCCGACAAGAAGCTTCACCAGCGTCGTTTTCCCCGAGCCTGAAGGACCTACGAAGGCAATCGTTTCGCCCTTTTTGGTATCGAAACTGATGTTGTTAAGCGCGTTCCGGTTAGCCGACAAATGTTTGAAGCTGACATCGGAGAAGCGAAGTTCATTAACATGTTCAAACTTCACCGGGTTTGATGGCTTTAGCTCCCGTGGTGTATTCAGGATGCTCTTAAAATTATTCAGGGAAACTTCGGTTTCCCGGTAGGTATTGATGATATTTCCGAGTTCCTGGAGCGGGCCAAAAATAAAGAAGGAATAAAGGAAAAGTGAGAAAAACTCCCCGATGGTGATCTGGCCGTCGTAGATCAGGTACATCATCAGAAAGATAATCGAATTTCGTAACAGGTTGACCAGTGTGCCCTGCACAAAACTGAGGCTCCTCACGTACTTCACCTTTTTTAGTTCCAGTTCGAGAATCTTCTCAGTGGTGGTGTTCAGCCTGTTGATCTCCTGTTGTGACAAGCCCAGGCTTTTCACCAGCTCGATATTCCTGAGCGATTCAGTCGTCGAACCCGCCAGGGCAGTTGTCTCAGATACAATGTTTTTCTGTATCGTCTTGATCTTCCGGCTCAGCACCATGCTGACAGTACCCAGTACAGGGATCACCGAGATATAGAACACCGCTATCAGCCAGTGGATGTTGATGGCGTAAATAAAAACAAAGGTGATGCCGATGATGCTTGTGAACAGGATGTTGATGGTGGCGATGATGAGCTTTTCAGAATCCAGGCGAACTTTCTGCAGAATTCCGAGAGTTTCTCCGCTTCGCTGATCTTCAAACACCTGGTAAGGGAGTTCAAGAGAATGAGCCAGGCCGTCCGAATAGATCTTTGCACCAAGTCGTTGGGTGATCACATTCAGGTAGTAATCCTGGAAGTTCTTGGCAATGCGCGACACCATCGCCACGCCCATGGCTGCAAGAATCAGGAGCCCGGCGCCTTTAAAGAATTCGGCAGTCGTATAGTTTTGGTAATGAGTGACGTATTTGTCAATGATGATCCTGAACACCCAGGGATCGAGAAAGGAGAAGATCTGGTTGATTGCTGCCAGCCCCAGGGCGAGAGCAATCAGTCCCTTATAATTTTTAAGGTAATTATATAGTATTTTCACGTTCTGACGAGTTATAAACTATGGGTTATGAATTATGAGTGTCTAAACATGCAAACATAATTCATAATTCATAACCCACAATCGTCAGACGGTCATAATATCTTTTTCTTTGATCTCAGCAAGCTTATCAACCTTTACGATATAGCTATCGGTAAGTTTCTGAACTTCTGCTTCTCCGCCTTTGATCTCATCTTCCGATACACCTTCAGATTTCAGGCGCTGAATCTTACCGTTTGTATCCTTTCGGATATTACGTATTGCTATGCGGCCTTTTTCAGCCTCTTCCTTCACTTTTTTCACCAGTTCTTTACGGCGCTCTTCAGTAAGGGGAGGGACATTCATGCGGATCACAGACCCGTCGTTCTGCGGATTTAAACCCACATTAGAATCAACGATAGCCTTCTCGATCTTGCTTAAAAGAGACTTCTCCCACGGCTGCACAACAAGCGTGCGGGGATCGGGAGTGTTGATGCTTCCAACCTGGCTAAGCGGAGTTGGATTACCATAATATTCTACCATTACGCTATCCAGCATAGATGGCATCGCTTTACCAGCCCTGATCTTGGTTAACTCGGCATCGGTGTGATCAACTGCCTTGTCCATCAGAGATTTGGAATCGTTAAGCTGCTTTTTTATAAGGTCACTCATAAAATCGGTTATATTATGTTGTAAAAATAAGTATTTTTTATCCTTTAACTAATGTTCCAATTGCCTCACCGCTGGCTATTTTCATAAAGTTGCCCGGCTTGTTCATATCAAACACAATGATCGGAAGCTTGTTCTCCTGGCACAATGTAAAAGCTGTCATATCCATCACATTAAGCCCTTTATCATATACTTCCTGGAATGTAATTTCATCATAACGCACCGCGTCAGGATGTTTTTCAGGATCTGCTGTATAAATTCCGTCTACACGCGTTCCCTTCAATACCACGTCCGCCTGAATTTCAATAGCCCGCAGAGACGCACAGGTATCGGTAGTAAAATAAGGATTTCCTGTTCCTGCACCGAAAATAACGATCCGTCTTTTTTCAAGGTGTCTTACAGCACGTCTGCGAATAAAAGGCTCACAGATCTGCTCCATTTTAATGGCGGTCATCAGCCTTGTCTTCACACTAAGCTTTTCAAGCGCATCCTGAAGAGCCATGCTATTGATCACTGTTGCCAGCATCCCCATGTAATCTGCCTGAACACGGTCCATTCCTGATTTTTCAGCACTGAGGCCGCGGAAGATGTTTCCACCCCCGATTACAATAGCAACTTCAATCCCTTTATCGAAAACTGCTTTGATGTCCCGGGCGTATTGTATGACGCGGTCACTATCGATACCGTACTGTTTATCACCCATTAAGGATTCGCCGCTTAGTTTTAAGAGGATACGCTTATACTTCATATTATAGATTTGAGAAATGAGTTTTGAGATTCGAGAAATAAGCCTGTCTTAGAAATGTCTCTTTTCGATCCATGTTTTTTTACCGATAAGAAGGCTTGAAAGCCGGGCAAAAATAGT